>DASZRI010000116.1:0-1841 GCA_035549215.1 Gemmatimonadaceae bacterium
GGCGGTGCCGCTTGGCGGCACCGCCGTTCCGAAGCCACTGCGCGAGGCGGGACAGGCGCAGGATCACTGGTGCGCCAGGTGGGAGGACGTCCCGGCCACTAGTTCCCGGCGCGATGCGGCGCGCCTTCCGGCCCGTGGTCGTAGTCCTGCACGCTCGAGATGTTCGGCATGCCGTAGTTGTGGCCGTTCCATCCGTTGAAGCCGTCCATCTTGAACAGCCAGAGCCCGGTGCGCATGTCGGAAAGCGCGATCAGGCCGTCGCGGTTGCGCACGTCCACGCCGAACGCGCCCTGCTCCACGCTGTTCGTGGCTTCCCAGCCATTGTCGGGCGTGCCGCCGAATCCGTGCTCGTGCGTGCAGTTGCACGTGAAGTAGTAGCCGTCGGTCTTCGGGTTCTTCGGGTCCTTGAGGTCGAAGACCTGCATGCCGTCCTCATACGCGGAGACGAACACGTACGGCCAGCGCACTTCATGGTTGTGCGAAAGGTCGCGCCAGTCGGCGGCCCAGCCGCTGATCGGCAGGTCCAGGTTCTGCGTCTTGCCCTGCATGCCGGCGGACAGGTCCCAGATGCGGAGCGGCGTGTACTGGTACTCGGTCTCCGTGACGGCGTAGTGTCCGTCGGGTGACGGGGTGAAGGTGTGCGCGATGTCGAGGCCGAGGCCGGTCATCGTGAAGACCTGCTTGGGCGCCGCGACGTTGCTCACGTCCCAGACGGAATAGCCGCCGAGTCCCGCGCCGTAGAACAGGTCCTGGTGCGTGTTCGGGTTGTAGCCGACGTAGAAGTCGTGGTAGCTGCCGGTGCCCATCTGGCGGAACGGCGTCGGGTTCGGGACCTTGCCGATGAGCCAGGTGCTCTCGGGCGCGCCGCTCACGACCTTGTCCAGGTCATAGACGAGCGCGTCGTCCTCGTTGGCGGTGGCGAAGTACAGTACGCGGCCGTCGGAGTGCTTGTACGCGAAGGTGTTGTGGAAGCCGCCGGGCGCCTTGGGATACCGGATGCGCGCAACGACCTTCACCTTGGAAGCGTCGGGGAGCCCGGTGACGTCAAAGATCACCGCGCCGAGGTCGGCGTCGGGGCTGCCCTGCATGAACTGGTATGACTGCGCGTAGTAGTAGCGGTTGCCGATCTTGAAGTACTTGCCGTCCATCGCGCCGATGCCGCGGTGCAGCTCGGGGTTCTCGATGGTCCAGTCGTAGATCTTCTTCGGGTGCGACACGTCGCGCACGTCGTAGATCTGCGCGTCGAAGTTGGTGAACCCGGAGGCGTAGACGTACGGACGGTCCGCGTCCTGTTCCATCTCGATGTCGGCCAGCTTCCAGGCGCCGGGGTGCGTCACGACATGGGCGAGCAGGTGCACGTTCGGCGTGCCGCCGGTCTTCTGGTCGAACGGCTTGACGGTGACACCGGGATCCTGGGCCTGGGCTACGGCGGCGAGGCCGAAGGCGGCGAGCAGCGCAAGGGACGTGCGCATGACTACTCCTCGTGCGAAAGGACGGTGGAGGCGGGAGGTGGGGCCGCAGCGGCGACGGCAGGTCAGGTACGCTCGCCCCGCGGATGCCAGCTGGTCAGTATGCGCGCCGGCCACGGGCAGGGCAAGGGACGTGGCGCGCGTTTACAAATCCTTGAGATGGGAGCGCATCGCCGGGACGTCGCCGATGCGCCTCATCCGCGAGACGACTTCCCCGGATTCCCGCGGCTGAGCTGCGGAATCCACTCTCCGCGCGCCGAGCACTCGATCAGGGCCTGCAGCCGGCGCGCGCGGGTCTCGTCGCGCCTGGCGCTCATCACCAGGTGGGCGGTGGTCCTGCGGTACCACGGCGGTTGCTTCATATAGAAGGCC
>DASZRI010000117.1:0-3403 GCA_035549215.1 Gemmatimonadaceae bacterium
CGACCTGAACTACTATGCGGTGAGCAAGGACGGCCGCTACGCAGGGGGCAGCGCGTACGAGGGCGCGGAGTTCGCCGTGTGCGATGCCAACGGTCCGCGCCTGGAGAAGTGCGTGTACCTGTTCAAGGCGGACGAGCGGCCCAAGGGACACCCGATCTCCGGGACGTTCGTGCCACCGCGCTGAGGCGGCGCCCGCACGGCGCGGGCTAGGCCGGGAGCGGCACGGGCGCGGCCGCTCCCGAGGCGCGGGCGGGCCCGCTCCCGCTGCGCCGCGGTGACTGCGGGCCGTCGGTGCGCAGGTTGCCGACCAGCCGGGCCAGGCGATCGGCGGCGGCGCTGAGCGACGACGCGGCGGCCGCGATCTCCTGCGTGCTCGCGCTCTGCTCCTCGCTGGACGCCGCGACCTGCTGCATGGCGGCGGCGAAGCTCTCGGTGCCGCGGGCCAGCGCGTCCAGGCGCTCGGTCATCTGGCGCACGAGCGCGTGTGCGCCCGACGCGGTCTGCTCGATGGTGCCTGCCCAGGTGTCCAGCTCGGCGACCACCTGCTCGATCTGGCCGAAGCTGGCCGAGCCGGCGTCGGTAGCGCTGCGGACGTCGCGCGCGGTGACCATGGTCCGCTCGGCGTTCTCGCGGGCCGTCTCGACGCCGGCCAGGATCTCGGCGACGACGCGCTGCGTGCGCTCCGCGGCGTCGGAGGACATCCCGGAGAGCCGGCGCACCTCGGCGGCGACGACGGCGAACCCCTCACCCTGGTCGCCGGCGCGCGCCGCCTCCATGGCCGCGTTCAGTGCCAGCATCTTGGACTGTCGCGCGAGCTGCTGGACGAGCGTGACGAAGCTGCGGATCTCCTGCGACGCCTCGACGAGGGCGGAGATGCTGGTGGCGCTCTCCTGCACGTCGTGCGTGAGCGCCTCGAGGGCCTGCGACCCGTCGGCGAGGCGCTCGCGGTTCTCGAGCGCGAGGGCGCGCAGCCGCGCGTTGCGCTCCACGCCCTCGTGCGCGCCGGAGTCGAGCTGGTCGGCGAGCGACACGAGGCTGGCCGCGGACCCGGCCAGTGTGTGGATCGCCTCGGCCATGTTGCCGGACTGCGCGCTGAGGTGGCTCGCGGTGTGCGCGATCTCGCCCGCAGCGGCCGCCATCTGCTCGGAGCTGGCGGTGATCTCGCCGGACATCGTCGCGGTCTCGTGCGCGGAGGTGGTGAGCGCGGACGCGAGACGGCCCAGTTCGGAGTTCATCCCGGCCAGCGCTCGCGCGAGGCGCTCGATCTCGTCGGTGGACTTGATGCGGGGCACGCGCACCGTGAGGTCGCCGCCGGCGACCGCCTCGGCGACGCCGGCGAGCCGCGCGACGGGCTCGCGGATGCGGCGGTTGATCAGCCGGTCCACGGCGACGGCGAGCCCGACGACGATTGCGAACAGCAGGACCACGGCAGCCACGAGCCCTTGGTGCGCCTGCGTGTAGGCGGCGCGCGCCTGCGCCATGCGCTCATGGGCCAGGACGCGCCAGCGCCCGGCGTTCGCCGAGGCGACGGCCCCGCGTTCCGCGCCACCGGCGGCGTCGTAGGTGAAGACCGTGTCGCGCCCGCTGCTGGTGGCGCGCGCGATCGGCTGCAGGATCGTTGCGGGGGCGCCTTCCGCGCCGGCGAGCGTGCGGCCGGCGGAGTCCACCAGCGACACGTCGATCTCGGAGACCGAGCCCGTGGCGAACACGCCGTCGAGGGCCTGCCGCTGCGCGGCGGCGCCGGACGCGTCACCCGCTGCCGCGGGCACCACGCGCACGACGACATCGGCGAGCGCGGCGTACCGGCGCGCGACCGTGACCAGGCGGCTGTCGGCCTGGCGATTGAGCGAGCGGTCGAGCTGCCGATCGCCGAGGAGCGCGAGCGGGACGAGGATGATGGCGGCCACCAGCGCGGTGAGCGGCACCACGCGCATGGGGATGGCGCTGGTGGGCGGCGCGAATTCCCTGGGAGTCGAGTCCGGCGAGGAGGGCATCAGCGGCGGGAGCAGCGTGCGGATGGGATGCGTCCGGCGGCGAACGCGCTCCTCAATCTGCCTTGTTTGGCCCCCTGCGCCAAGTAAATTCCGGTGAGGACCTGCACTCGAATCCCGGCGCGAGCCCCGCTGGCCGACTGGCCGCGTATGCGTCGTGCCCCCCGGAACGCATGACCGACATGACATCCCCCCCCGCCGCCGAAGGGCCGGCCGGGTACGATCCTTCCGTCGTCGAGCGGAAGTGGCAGGAGCGCTGGGAAGCGCGCGGCACGAACCAGACGGACCTGAACGGCCCGCGCCCGTACTACACGCTCATGATGTTTCCCTACCCGTCGGCCGAAGGGCTCCATGTGGGGAACCTGTTCGCGTTCACGGGCAACGACATCCACGGGCGTTACCAGCGGATGCAGGGGCACACGGTGTTCGAGCCGCTTGGCTTCGACGCCTTCGGCATCCACTCCGAGAACTACGCGCTCAAGGTCGGCATCCATCCGTCGGAGCTGATCCCGCGGAACATCGCGAACTTCCGGCGCCAGCTCATGCGCACGGGGCTGATGGTGGACTGGCGGCACGCCGTGTCCACGACCGACCCGAGCTACTACAAGTGGACGCAGTGGCTCTTCCTGCAGCTCTACAAGCGGGGCCTGGCGTACAAGAAGCGCGCGGCGGTGAACTGGTGCCCGTTCGACAAGACGGTGCTGGCCAACGAGCAGGTGGTGAACGGCGCCTGCGAGCGCTGCGGCACGCTGGTCGAGCAGCGGTTCCTGGAGCAGTGGTTCTTCCGGATCACGGACTACGCCGGGCGGCTGCTCAGGAACCTGGACGTGATCGACTGGTCGGAGACCACGAAGACCGCGCAGCGCAACTGGATCGGCAAGTCCGAGGGCGCGGAGCTGTCGTTCCGCGTGCAGGACCTCATGGAGTTCGCCGGCAGCGCGACCGTGAGCGGCATGAGCGGCGAGGTGACGGCGACGCCGATCGACATCCGCGTATTCACGACGCGCCCGGACACGCTGTTCGGCGCGACGTACCTGGTGCTCGCGCCGGAGCACCCGCTCGTGGACCGGCTGGCGACGGACGAGCAGCGCGACGAGGTGCAGGCATACAAGGCGCGCGCGGCGGCGCAGGACCTGGTCTCCCGCAAGGTGAACAAGGAGAAGACCGGCGTCTTCACCGGCGCGTACGCCATCAACCCGGCGACGCGGCGGCCGATCCCGATCTGGATCGCGGACTACGTGCTGATGGAGTACGGCACGGGCGCGATCATGGCCGTGCCCGGGCACGACGAGCGCGACTTCGAGTTCGCGACGAAGTTCGACCTGCCGATCGTGCGCGTGGTGGGCCGCGATGCGCATGACGTCGCGCCCCCGCGCGGCGCCGCGGACACGGAGACGGACGGCCGCGTGCTC
>DASZRI010000118.1:0-2930 GCA_035549215.1 Gemmatimonadaceae bacterium
ACACGGGCTCAGGCAACGGCTGACTGCCCGGGGAGGACGGAGGGTGGATCTTCCCGCGTGGCGCGCATGCCGCACGCCCTGAACCGGGAACCTCCCATGATCCGCAAGAACACCCGCTACGGCCTGTGGGTGTCGGTCAGGAAGCCGTACGAGGAGACCGTGGAGCGCACGAAGCAGGCGCTGGCCCAGGAGGGATTCGGCGTGCTGACCGAGATCGACGTGCGCGCCACGCTCAAGAAGAAGCTCGACGTGGAGTTCCGGCCGTACGTCATCCTCGGCGCATGCAACCCGACGTACGCCTTCCAGGCGCTCAACGCCGAGCGCGACATCGGGCTGCTGCTGCCCTGCAACGTCATCGTCTATGCGTCGGACGCCGCCGGCGCGACGATCGTCGCCGCGCTGGACCCCGTGGAAGCGATGAAGGTCGCCGGCAACGACAACCTGCGACCCATCGCCGAGGACGTGCGCGCGCACCTGGAACGCGCGCTGTCGGACATCGAGGCGGGGTGATCAGCCGGTGCGCCCATGCGCGGCGAGGCCGAACGCCGACGTGACGCAGACGATGACGAACATGAAGAATCCGTACACGCACGCCGGATAGCCCAGGATCGTGCCCGGTGCCCCCGGCGCCGGGCATCCCCCCAGCCCCTGGAACAGCTCGCGGTAGGACAGCACGCCGGAAAAGAGCGTGCCGGCGAGGCTCAGCCCGAAGATGATCTGCAACGCGCGCCTGGCGGTCATGCGGCCTCCGTGGTGAACGCGCGCCAGTCCCGCGGCGCGCGGTGCAACGCGTGACTCCAAGATCACCGTGTGGAGCCCCCGCGCCGTCGGGCGAGTCGCCGGCGCGCGTCGGATAAACCGCTGGCGCGCGGCCCCGCGGCCCCACATCCGCTCAAGGAATCGCGGACGGTGTGTCCATCCGGTTGCAGCCAAGTTGGTCTGCGGACGATCACGGTCGACACACCGAGCAGGAGGATGCCATGCTGGCCCGCGAACTGATGACCCCGAACCCGTCGGTGATCACGGCCGACGACACCATGCTCAAGGCCGCGCAGATGATGCGCGACAACAACGTGGGCATGCTCCCCGTGGTGGACACGGTGAAGAACCGGAAGCTGGTCGGCGTGATCACCGACCGCGACATCGTCGTCCGGTGCGTGGCCGAGCATCACACGCCCGACTGCCGCGTGCAGGCGCACATGACCAGCGAGTCGCTCGACGCCGTGGGGCTCGACACCGACGTGAAGGACGTCGTGACCCACATGGAGCGCGACCAGGTGCGGCGCATCCCGGTGCTCGAGGACGGCGGCCGCGTGGCCGGCGTCATCGCGCAGGCCGACGTGGCGGTCCGCCTTGGGCCGACCAATGCCAAGATCGTCGAGGAGCTCGTGGAGCGCATCTCGAGCCCGGGCGCGCTCACGTTCTAGCCATCATCGCAACCGGGGCGCCGGCACGGTGCAGCCGGCGCCCCGGCGGGGAGGAGAGATGAAGACCGATTCGCAGCTCCAGCACGACGTGCAGGAAGAGCTGAAGTGGACGCCGAGCATCCGCGAGGCCGAGATCGGCGTGGCGGTGAAGGATGGCGTGGTGACGCTCACCGGCTACCTGGACAGCTACGCGGCCAAGTGCACGGCGGTGCACGCGGCCGAGCACGTGTACGGGGTGCGCGCGGTGGCCGATGAACTCCAGGTGAAGCTGCCGACGTCGTCGCAGCGCACCGACACGGAGATCGCCCACGCGGCGGTGAATGCGCTGCGCTGGGACGTCGAGGTGCCGGATGTCCGCGTGAAGGTCACGGTGGACAACGGCTGGATCACGCTGGACGGCGCGGTGGACTGGCAGTTCCAGAAGAGCGCGTCGGAAAGCGCCGTCCGCTACCTGGTGGGCGTGAAGGGTGTCATCAACCGCGTAGACGTGCGGCAGCCCAAGGTCTCGGCCTACGAGGTGAGCCAGAAGATCCGCGAGGCCCTGCGCCGGAGCGCCACGGTGGACGCGGACCGCATCTCGGTCGAGGCGAGCGAGGGCACGGTGAAGCTGCGCGGCACCGTGCGCTCGTGGGCGGAGCGCTCGGACGCGGAGCGCGCGGCATGGGCCGCGCCGGGCGTCCACTCCGTGGAAGACGAGATCACGGTGGCCTTCTGACGCGGGAGTGGCGATGCAGGCGAGCCCGAGGTTCCGTGATCGACAGGAGGCAGGCCGCGTGCTGGCTGGCCGGTTGCATGCGTACGCGCACCGGCCGGACGTGATGGTGCTCGCCCTGCCCCGCGGCGGCGTCCCCGTGGCAGCAGAGGTTGCTGCCGCGCTGGATGCGCCGCTGGACGTGTTCGTCGTGCGCAAGCTGGGCGTCCCGGGGCAGGAGGAATACGCCATGGGTGCCATCGCATCGGGCGGGGTCACCGTGCTCAACGACCAGACGATCGCCGCGATGAACATCCAGCAGCGCGAGATCGACGCCGTCATCGCGCGCGAGACCGCGGAGCTGGCGCGGCGCGAGGCGCTCTACCGGGAGCGCGTCGCGGCGCCGGACGTGCGCGGCCGCGTCGTCATCCTGGTGGACGACGGACTCGCCACCGGCTCGACCATGCAGGCCGCGGCCACGGCGCTCCGGAAGATGGAACCGGCGCGCATCGTG
The DNA here is from genome assembly GCA_035549215.1 of Gemmatimonadaceae bacterium. Taxonomy (GTDB): domain Bacteria; phylum Gemmatimonadota; class Gemmatimonadetes; order Gemmatimonadales; family Gemmatimonadaceae; genus JAGWRI01. The sequence continues at coordinate 2,633 of DASZRI010000118.1, forward strand.
GTCGCCGTCCCGGTCGCGGCGCCGCAGGCCTGCGCGGTGCTGGACCACGTGGCGGACGAGTGCATCACGGCCCTCACCCCCGACCCGTTCTACGGGGTCGGGCTGTGGTACGACGACTTCACGCAGACCAGCGACGCCGAAGTTCGCGCCCTGCTCCAGGCCGCCCGCGACCGGACGGCCGCGGCATCGGCGACCTCCTGAGGCGCGAAGGAGCTGCCATGCCAGGCCTCACGCATCCCGTGGCCGTGCAGACGCTGCGAGCGGCCGCCCATCCGCTCACCGCGGCCTCCGACACGCT
>DASZRI010000119.1:0-7886 GCA_035549215.1 Gemmatimonadaceae bacterium
GCCGGGCTCGACCGGACGGCGTACGTGCCGCTCGGCGTGGACCTCGAGCGGTTCCACCCCGCGCGGCGCGAGCACGCAGGCCGCACGCGACAGTGGTTCGGCCTGTCCGACCGCCCGCTGATCGTGTATGCCGGGCGCCTGGCGCGGGAGAAACAGGTCGACGTGCTGCTGGCCGCGTGGCGCATGGCCCAGCGCACCGTGGACGCGGAACTGGTGCTCGTCGGGGCGGGGCGGACGGGCCCGGAGCTGCGTGCCCGCGCCCACGGCCTGCGCGTCCGGTGGATTCCGCATGTGTCGAGCCGGACCATGCTCGCGGACCTCATCGCGGCGGCGTCGCTCGTCGTCGCGCCGAGTCCTGTGGAGACGTTCGGCCTGGCCGCGGTCGAGGCAATGGCGAGCGGCGTGCCCGTGCTGGGCGCCGATCGCGGTGGCGTGGCGGAACTCGTGGAGCGGTCGGGCGCGGGCACGACGTTCCCCGCGGGAGACGCGGACGCACTGGCCATGGCGCTGCGTGCCGCGTGGAGCTCCGACCTTGGCGCCGCGGGCGCGCGCGGGCGGGCGTATGTGGAGCGCGAACACGCATGGTCCACCGTGTTCAACCGCCTGTTCGCCGTCTACGACGGGGTCGTGGGCGCATGAGGCTGCTGGTCTCGATCCACGACGCGACGCCGGCGCTGGAGCGCGATGTGCGCACGCTGTGGGACCTCTGCGCGGAGCGCGGCATCCGGCCGGCGCTGCTCGTCGTGCCCAACTGGCACGGCCAGTGGCCGCTGGAGGAATTCCCGCGATTCGTCGCGTGGCTGCGGGCGCGGGCGCGGGAAGGCGCCGAGATCTTCCTGCACGGCGAGCGCCACGATGAGCACGGCTTGCCTCGACGGCTGCCCGATGAGGTCCGCGCCTTGGGGGTGACGGATGGCGAAGGGGAGTTCCTGACGCTCGACGAGGCGCGCGCAGCCGAGCGCATCGCGCGCGGGCTTGCACGACTCCGCGGGCTCGGCCTCGACCCGATCGGCTTTGTCGCGCCGGCATGGCTGGCGCGCGAGGACGCGTACCGCGCGGCCCACCGGCTCGGGCTTGGCATCAGCGAGGATGTCGCGACCATCCGCCTGCACGCGCGGGCCACGCGCATCGACTCGCCGGTCATCCGATGGAGCGGCCGCACCCCCGTTCGGGCGCACGTTTCCGCCGCGGTTGCTCACGCCCGCGCCGTGTCCTCGCGCCATCACTGGACGACCCGCATTGCCCTGCACCCGGCCGACCTGTGGCACCGGGCGACCGCCGCGTCCGTCGTCCACCACCTGGACTATTGGCGCCGCATCAGGCACCCGTCGTGCTACTCGATCCTCTGATGGACCGCGGCGATCGCGCGATCCGCCTGGCGATCTGCACCGACACCTTCACGCCCCAGGTGAACGGCGTCGCGCGAACGCTCGATCGCCTGACGGACGCAGTGCGCGCACGCGGCGGCGAGGTACGCGTGTGGACGCCGCGCGACCCGGGCGCGTCCCCTCGCCCGGACGTGTCCCCGCTGCCCAGCACGTCCTTCTGGGCGTATCCCGAGCTGCGCCTCACGCTCGCCCGCTGGGAGCCCGTTGCCCGTGACATCCTGGACTGGCAGCCCACGGTGGTGCACGCGGCGACGCCATTCGGCGCCGGGCTCGCGGGCCGGCACGTCGCGCTTTCGCGCGGGATCCCGCTGGTCACGTCGTATCACACGAACTTCAGCGCGTACGCCCGCTTCTACCGGCTCGGGTGGCTGGCGTCGCCCGGCTGGCGCTTCCTCCGCTGGTTCCACAACTCCGGCCGCCGCACGTACGCGCCGAGCGGCGCCACGGCGGGCGAGCTGCGCGCACGGGGGTTCCGTCGCGTGAAGGTCTGGTCGCGCGGCGTGGACACGACGCGCTTTGCGCCGTCGTACCGGTCGGACGAGCTGCGCGCGCAGCTCGGGGCCCTCGATGGACGCATCCTGGTCGGCTACGTGGGGCGCATGGCCCGCGAGAAGGGACTCGAGACGCTGCTCGGGGCGATGCATGAGCTCGACCGGGAATTGCCGGGCCGGTTCGTGTTTGCGTTCGCCGGGGACGGGCCGTACCTCGCCACCATGCGGCGTGCATCGCCGGCCAGTGCGCGATTCCTCGGTCGCCTGGAAGGCGAGGCCCTGTCCAGGTTCCATGCCTCGCTCGACCTCTTCACCTTTCCATCAACGACCGACACGTTCGGGAACGTGCTGCTCGAGGCGATGGCCTCGGGCGTGCCTGTCCTGGCCGCGGAATCCGGCCCGTCGCGCGACATCCTCGCGGACGGACGCGGCGTGCTGTACCATCCCGGCAGCGCGCTCAACCTCGCGCGCGCGTTGCACGTCGCCACGGCGCAGCCGGCGCGCCTCGGGGCGATGCGTACGGCGTCCCTGGCCTATGCCCGACGGCATGGGTGGGCACGCATCTTCGATGACCTGATGGACGACTATCGCATGGTGATCACCGAAGCCCGGACCGAGGTGACGCTGGCGGGGCGCCGCGTGGTCCTGGCGGGCATATGAGCGCGTCGGCCGCCACGCGCCCCCGCCGCATCGCGGCGATCGACATCGGGTCGAACTCGATCCGGCAGGCGATCGCCGACGTGACGCCCGACGGACGCATCCGGATGGTGGACGCGCTCAAGGCGACGCCGCGGCTCGGCACCGGGGCATTCGCGGGCGGCATGCTGCGCGACGAAGCCATCGCCCAGGCCATTGAGGCGCTGGCGCGCATGACCGCCCTTGCCCGCCGGTATCGCGTGGCGCGCGTGGAGGCGGTGGCCACCAGCGCGGTGCGTGAGGCGACGAACCGCGAGGCATTCCTGGCGGAGGTGCGACGCGCCACGGGGCTCCGCGTGCGCGTCCTGACGGGCGAGGAGGAAGCACGCTTCAGCTTCCGGAGCGCGATGGCACACTTCGCGCTCGGCGCGGGCCGCGCCATCGTGCTCGACATCGGCGGCGGCTCGCTGGAGGTGGCGCTGAGCTCGGACGGCATCGTGGAGCACCTCGCGTCGGTGCCGCTCGGCGCCCTGCGCCTCACGGAGGAGTTCCTCGACGGCCGCGACACGTGGCGTGCGCTGGCGCGGCTGCGCCGGCACGTGCGGGAGACGCTCCGCCCCCACGTCCCGCGCCGGCACTGGCGCGGGGCCCGGCTCATCGCGTCGGGGGGGACGTTCACCAACCTGGCCGGCATCCACCTCGCGCGCCAGCACGCGGGAAGCGACGGCCGCGTGCACGGCACGGTCATCCCGCGCGCAGACGTGGAGCGCGTACTCGAGGAGCTTGCCGCGTCCTCGCCGGCGGAGCGTCGCGCGACGCCCGGCCTGAACCCCGCGCGCGCCGACATCATCGTGGCCGGCATCGCGGTCGTCGCCGAGGTCATGGCCCAGCTCGAGATCCGTGACCTGGAGGTATCGGCGTACGGCATCCGCGAGGGCATCCTGCTCGACGCGGCACGCGTCCCGTCGCGCGTCACCGACCCCGCGCATGCCCGCGAGCAGTCCGTGCGCGCGTTCGCGGAGCGCTGCCACTGGGACGCGGCGCATGCGGAGCGGGTGCGCGCGCTCGCCCTCCAGCTCTTCGACGCCCTGGGCGCGCGCCTCGGGTGTGAACCGGCAGACCGCGCCGTGCTGGCCGACGCCGCGCTGCTGCACGACGTGGGCTATCACATCAGCGCGCGCGGCCACCACAAGCATTCGTATCACCTCATCCTGCACGCGGACTTCGTGGGCATCCCGCCCATGGAGCAGGTGCTCATCGCCAACGTGGCGCGGTACCATCGGGGCGCGCCGTGCCGGAAGCGCCACGAGAACCTGGCGGCACTGGACCGCGACGTGCGCCGCCGCATCCGGCGGCTCGCCGCACTGCTGCGCGTCGCGGATGGGCTGGATCGCGGGCACATCGGCGCCGTCCGCAGCGTGCGCGTGCGGTGGCTGCGCCGCGCCGTGCGGATCACGCCCGTGCCGGCGCGGCCGGGGCGCCTGCTGCGGCTCGAGATCTGGGGCGCACAGCGCAAGAGCGCCATGCTCGCCGTGCTGGCCGGGCGCCCGGTGGAGCTGGTGGCGCCCGACGGATCCGTGCATTCGTCCGACGCCGCGGACGCAGCGATCAGTCGCTGAACGCCGGGACCGCGCCCATCGCCTCGGCCACGAACGCGTCGTGGCTGGCCTGCGCCACGCCGTCGGGCACGCGCTGGCGCCATGTGCCATCCGGCCCCAGTTCCCACGCCTGGCGATTGTCGGCGAGCAGCACGCGGAAGATGCCATCCAGGCGCGGGTGCAGCGCGGGATCAGCGACGGGCACCATGACCTCGACACGGCGGTCGAAGTTGCGCGGCATCCAGTCAGCGGACCCGATGAAGTACTGCGGGTCCCCGGCGTTCTCGAAGCACCACGCACGCGAGTGCTCGAGGAACCGGCCGATGACGCTGACCACGCGGATGCGGTCGCTGAGCCCCGGCACGCCGGGGCGCAGGCAGCAGATCCCGCGGATGAGGAGGTCCACGTCCACGCCGGCCTGTGATGCGGCGTACAGGGCGCGGATCACCTCCTCGTCCACCAGGGCGTTCATCTTGGCCACGATGCGCGCGCGGCGGCCCGCGCGGGCACTTGCCGCCTCGCGGTCGATCAATGCCAGCACGCGGGTGCGCAGCGCCTCCGGGGCCACGAGCAGCGTGTCGTAGCGCTGCCCGCGCGCGTAGCCCGTGAGCGCGTTGAACAGGCGGCTCACCTCTTCGCCCACCCGCGGCTCGCACGTGAACAAGCCGAGGTCCGTGTAGATCCGCGCGGTCACGGAGTTGTAGTTGCCGCTGCCGATGTGCACGTACCGCCGGATGCCGTCAGCCTCGCGCCGCACCACCAGGACAGTCTTCGCGTGGATCTTGATCGCGGCCGACCCGTAGGCCACGTGCGCGCCCACGTCCTCGAGGGTACGCGCCCAGTTGATGTTGTTGGCCTCGTCAAAGCGCGCCTTGAGCTCCACCAGCACCGCCACCTGCTTGCCCCGCTCCGCCGCCTCGACCAGCGTGGCGACGATGTCCGTGTCGCCCGAGGTCCGGTAGAGCGTCATCTTGATGGCCAGCACCTGCTCGTCGCGCGCCGCCTCCTCCACGAACCGTTCCACGGAGGTCGAGAACGAATCGAACGGATGATGCACGAGGATGTCGCCGGCGCGGATGGCGTCGAACATCGAGCGCGCGGGATCGCGCAGCGCCGGCGGCGTGGAGGGCACGAACGGGGCATCGTGCAGCGCCGGCACGTCCAGCGAGGCCAGCGCCATCAGGTCGCGGAGCCCGAGCAGCGCCCCGCCGTTCACGACATCGTCGGCGGCCAGCGCGGCGGCCGGCAGCGCCCGCGCATCCCGGAGCTCCTCGAGCAGCATGTCGCGCAGGTGCGCCGGCATCCCGTCCTCGACCTCCAGCCGCACCACTTCGCCGAAGCGGCGCTTGAACACCTGCTCCTCGATCGTCGCCAGCAGGTCCTCCGGCTCGTCGAGGCTGGGCAGCTCGAGGTCCGAGTTGCGCGTGATGCGGAACATGTGCCAGCTCACGACGTCCAGCCCCGGGAACAGGTGCCCGAGGTTCGCCCCGATCACCTGCTCGAGCGGGACGAACGTGTGGACGCGCCCCTCCACCGGCACCCAGCGCGGCAGGCTGCGCGGCACCTTCACGCGCGCGAACCGTTCCTCCGCCAGCTGCGGATCGCGCACCTGCACGGCGAGCGACAGCGAGAGGTTGGAGATGTACGGGAACGGGTGTGCCGGATCCACGGCGAGCGGCGTGAGGACGGGGAAGACTTCGCGCTGGAAGAACTCGTCCATCGCGCGGGCCTCGGTCGGCGTCAGGTCGTGCATCCGGGCCAGCCGGATGCCATGCGCCGCCAGCACTTCGAACAGGTCGTCCAGGCACCGGCGCTGCAACTCCCGCAGGCGGGCCACCTCCTGTGCAATCGCATCGAGCTGCTGGCGCGGCGTGAGCCCGTCGGGCGAGGCCTGCGTCACGCCGGCCGCCACCTGCCGGCGGAGCCCGGCCACCCGCACCATGTAGAACTCGTCGAGGTTGGCGCTGAAGATCGCCAGGAACTTCACGCGCTCGAGCAGCGGCGTGCGGGGGTCTTCCGCTTCGTGCAGGACGCGGGCATTGAACGCGAGCCAGCTCAGCTCGCGATTGAAGGACAACGGGTCCGGGGATGGCATGCGGGCGGGGGTAGACGCCCGTCATGCTAGTCGCGGCGGCGCGGGATTCCGGAGAACGCCGCGTCACGAACGTGTCAGGATCCGGTTATGCCCCGGTGACCACCCGCAGCGCGTAGTACATCACCGCGGACATCGCCGCAGCCGCCGGGATCGTGAGCACCCACGCCCACACGATGCGCCCGGCGATGCCCCACCGCACCGCGGACAGGCGGTGCGTGGCCCCGACGCCGACGATCGACCCCGTGATGGTGTGGGTGGTGCTCACCGGGATCCCGAACGCCGTCGCGCTGAGGATCGCGATGGCCCCACCCGTCTCGGCGCAGAAGCCGCCCACCGGGCGCAGCTTCGTGATGCGCGAGCCCATGGTGTGCACGATGCGCCAGCCCCCGAACAGCGTGCCCAGCGAGATGGCGGAGTACGCCGACACCTCCACCCAGAGTGGCACGGTGTCGGCGTTGGCCAGGTACAGGTGGTGCAGCAGTCCGGTCTGCGACGCGAACACGCCGTTCGCCGAGACGAGCAGCGCGACGATGAGCCCCATGGTCTTCTGCGCGTCATTGCCGCCGTGCGACAGCGAGAGCAGCGCCGAGCTCAGGATCTGCGCCGGCCGGAACAATCGGTCCACCCGGGCCGGCGACGACCGGCGGAACGCCCAGTAGACGAGGACCATCAGCGTGAAGCCCGCCACGAGGCCGACGATCGGCGAGATGACGATGAACCAGAGCGTCTGCTTCCACTTCACGCCCCAGAGGATGGCCGAGAGGCCGGCCTTGGCCACCGCCGCGCCGGCGTAGCCGCCGATGATGGCGTGCGACGAGCTGGACGGGATGCCGTAGTACCAGGTGATCAGGTTCCACGCGATGGCGCCGAGCAGCCCGGCCAGGATGACGGTCGGGGTGACGATGCTCTGCTCGATCATGCCGGAGCCGATCGCCTTGGCCACCGCCGTCTTGACGATGAACAGCGCCGCGAAGTTGAACGTCGCCGCCCACACCACCGCCGTGAAGGGGCTCAGGACCCGCGTGCCGACGATCGTGGCGATGGAGTTCGCCGAGTCGTGGAAGCCGTTGCTGAAGTCGAAGATGAGCGCGACGACGATGATCGCGACGACGAACGCGGCCACGGTCAGGCGTTCTTGAGGGAGATGCTCTGCAGCGTCTGGGCGACCGCCATGCACTGGTCGATGGTGCGCTCCAGCGTGTCGAACATCTCCTTCCAGCGCATCACGTCCAGCGGGTCCGGGTGCCCCGAGAAGAGCGCGCCCACGGCCTCGTGATAGATCCCGTCGGCCTCCTCCTCCAGGCGCTTGATCTCGGTCACCTCGCGCCCCACCGCCCCCGGGTTGCGGATGGCCGTGACCGCGGTGTGGATGTGGTCCGCCGCGTTCTCGAGCACGCGCGCCAGCTCGTGGGCCTTGGGCTTCACGTCGGCGATGTGCAGCATCTGGAACCGGCGCGCCGAGCCGTCGATCAGGTCCACCACGTCATCCAGCCGCGAGACGAGCACGTGGATGTCCTCGCGGTCGATCGGCGTGATGAAGCTCTTGTCCAGCCGCTGGTTCACCGCGTAGGTGAGCTCGTCGGCGCGATGCTCCACTTCCTTGATCTGGCGCACCAGGTCCGCCGTGCGCGACGGGGCCGCGAAGAGCTCCGCCAGCAGCTTGGCGGCAGCCACGATG
>DASZRI010000120.1:0-2112 GCA_035549215.1 Gemmatimonadaceae bacterium
AACATCGCGTACGCTTCTTCCTTGTACTCGACGAGCGGGTCCTTCTGGCCGTATGACCGGTACTGGATCGAATTGCGGAGCTGGTCGAGGTCGTACAGGTGGTCCTTCCACTTCTCGTCGATGACGTTGAGCATGACCAGGCACAGCAGGCGGTCGGCGTAGCCGGCGCCGGACTGGTCCTTGACCTGGTTCAGGCTCTCGAGCTTGGCCTCGAACGCGCGCCGCGCCGCCACCACGGCGGCCTCGGCCGCGTCGGGGATCGTCACCGGCCGGTGGTCGGGGTCCTGCAGCTCCGGCACCGACAGCAGGTAGTGGATCAGCAGCTCCTGCTGCAGGAGCGGCATGTCCCAGTCTTCGGCGCGCTCGTACTCGGCGAGGTTCGTCTCGACGCGCTTGCGCACCGCGCTCTCGATCATGCGCAGCCCCTCGGCCATCGTCTCCTGCCCGCCCTCGAGGGCGAACGCACGGAGCGAGTAGATGACCTCGCGCTGCTGGTTCATGACGTCGTCGTACTCGAGCAGCCGCTTGCGGGCCTGGAAGTGCTGCAGCTCGACGCGCTTCTGCGCCTGCTCGATGGAGCGCGTGATGAGCGGGTGCGTGAGCACCTCGCCCTCCTGCGCGCCCAGCCGGTCCATGAGGCGCGCGATGCGCTCGGAGCCGAACAGGCGCATCAGGTCGTCCTCGAGGGAGAGGAAGAACTGGGTCGCGCCCGGGTCGCCCTGGCGGCCGGAGCGGCCGCGGAGCTGGCGGTCGATGCGCCGCGATTCGTGCCGCTCGGAGCCGATGATGTGCAGGCCGCCCGTTTCGTCGACGGCCACGTCCTTGCCGTCGGGGTCCTTGACCGTGGAGGGCTTCGTCTCGGTGACGCCGGGGCCAAGCTTGATGTCGGTGCCGCGGCCGGCCATGTTCGTCGCGATCGTGATCGCGCCCGGCTGGCCCGCCTGCGCCACGATCTCCGCCTCGCGCTGGTGGTACTTGGCGTTCAGCACGTTGTGCGCAAGGCCGGCGCGCTGGAAGAGCTTGGACAGCGTCTCGGACGCGTCCACGCTCGTCGTGCCGATGAGCACGGGCATGCCGAGCCCGTGCAGGCGGCGCGTCTCCTCGACGATCGCGTTGTACTTCTCGCGGCGCGTCTTGTAGACCAGGTCCTGGCGGTCCTGGCGGATGACCGGCTTGTTGGTCGGGATGACCGCGACCTCGAGCTTGTAGATCTCGAAGAACTCGCGCTCCTCCGTCTCGGCGGTGCCGGTCATGCCCGCCAGCTTCTCGTACATGCGGAAGTAGTTCTGGATCGTGATCGTGGCGAGGGTCTGCGTCTCCCCCTTCACGCGCACGTTCTCCTTCGCCTCCACCGCCTGGTGCAGGCCCTCGGACCAGCGGCGCCCGGGCATCGTGCGGCCCGTGAACTCGTCCACGATCAGGACCTCGCCGTCCTGGACGACGTAGTTCACGTCCCGCTCGTACAGCGCGTGGGCGCGCAGCAGCTGGTGGATGATGTTCAGCTTCTCGCTCTTGTTCGCAAACTCGACCTCGAGGTCGCGCTTGCGGGCGATGCGCTCCTCCGGCGACAGCGACGCGTCGTGCTCGACGCGGTGCGTCGCCTCGGAGATGTCGGGAAGGATGAACGCCTCGTGATCGTCGGGGGACATGAAGTCCACGCCGCGATCCGTGAGGTGCACCGCATGCCCCTTCTCGTCGAGCACGAAGAGCAGCTCGTCCTCGAGGTCACGATACGCCTGCTTGCCCTGCGGCAGCCGGCGGTCGGACAGGTAGTCGAGCTCCATCTTCTGGACGAGCGTCTTGTTGCCCGGCTCCTGCAGGACCTTGAGCAGGCGCTTGTTCTTGGGGCTGCCGAGCTGCGCCTGGAACAGCTTGAGGCCGGCCGCGCCGGTGTCGCCGCGCTCGAGGTCGCGCTCCGCCTCGCCGACGAGCGTGTTGACCAGCTCGGTCTGCTTGCGCACCAGGCGGCCGACCGCCGCGTTGTGCTCGAAGAAGCGCGTGTCGTTGTCGTTCCCGACCGGGCCGGAGATGATGAGCGGCGTCCGCGCCTCGTCGATGAGGACGGAGTCCACCTCGTCCACGATCGCGAACACGTGGCTGCGCTGCACGCGC
>DASZRI010000121.1:0-2581 GCA_035549215.1 Gemmatimonadaceae bacterium
GACGCCAGCGGCCCCGACGCCGGCCCGGTGAGCACGTGCACGCCGCGCGCATGCGCCGCCACCTGCTCCCACGTCACGCCCGGCCGCCCGCGCCGTCCGTGCTGCACGTCCTTGTCCCACGCCGCCCAGCCGCCCACGCGCGCCGCCGTCACCAGCGCCGCCACGTTGCGGAATCCCTCGGCGTCGCACGCCAGGAACGCCGCCGGCCGCCCGTCCACGGGCAGCTCCGCCCCCACGACCAGCTCCAGCGGCGGGTCGCACGCGCGCGCCGCGAGCTGCGCGCGCACGATCGCCCCCAGGTCCGCCGTGTCGGTGATCGCCAGCCGCCGGTAGCCCAGCGCGTGCGCGCGCTGCACCAGCGCCTCCGGCGTCGCGCTCCCGTCGCCGAACGAGAACGCCGTGTGCGCGCGCAGCTCCACGTACGGCATCAGTCCCACCAGCCGTGCAGGTACCACTGCCCCTGCGCGCGCGCGTCGTGGTACAGCCACACCAGCGTGCCGTCCTCGCGCACGCAGCGGAAGTACTCGCGCGCATAGGGCACCTCCCACTGGCCGCCCGACACGCGCTCCGGCCCCGCCGCGTCCACGATGCCATGCCACGTGCGCCCGTCGCGGTAGCGCACCGGCACGCGATGGTCGCGCCGTGCGACGGTGTCCACCGCCACCGCGCGCGGCGGCGTCACGAGCTGCAGCACGAGCTGCGGCGACGGCACCTGCCGCCGCTCCCCGCGCGCCACCCCCGCCGCCCCGCTCGTCGCGATCGCCGCCGGGTCCTCGCGCCGCCACGTCGTCCGCGCATCCACCAGCGGGTGCGCGGTGTTCCCCGGCACCAGCGCCACGTCCCCCTGGTCGTCCATGAGCTGCGACACCGTGCGCTCCACCGCCGGCGCGTTGGCAAAGCCGCGGTCGAACAGGTCGCCCTGCACGCCCGCGTTGTCCGTCGCCGACTCCACGCGCAGCACCACGCCGGCAATCGCGTCGGGGAACGTGACGCGCTCGAGCAGCGCACGGATGAGCCGCATCCACGCCTTCTGGCTGGCCGTCGGCCGCGCCGAGCGCAGGCGATGCACCACCGTCGTGCGGTCGGCCAGCGTGAAGTCCAGCGCCACCGCGCGCGCCCGCTGCCCGCCGCCCGCCAGCGCCGTGCACACGGTCTGCGCCAGCGCATTCACCACGAACAGCAGCCGCTCGGCGTCGCGCAGCGCGTACTCCACCCACGAGAGCGACGCGCTCGGCAGCGCGCGCGCCGGCGCCCCGAACAGCAGCCGCGGGTCGTGCGCGCGCGCCAGCTTCCAGAGCGCCACCCCCTCCGCCCCCAGCCGCACCTCGATGTCGGCCGCGTCCAGCCGCGCCAGGTCGCCGCACGTCGCCACGCCGATGCCGGCGAGCAGCGTGGCCAGCCGCGTGGACGGCTCCAGCACGTCGATCGCCATCGGCGCCAGGAACGCCCGGTCGGTGCCCGGCCTCACGAGCGTGAGCGGCACCGTGCCGCCCGTCGCCGCGAGCTCGGCGGCAATCGCCGTCGTCGCCGCGCCCGCGCGCACGCTCGTGATCCCGTGCCGCTGCACGGTGTCGAGCAGCGCGACGGCCAGCGCCCCCGCATCCAGCCCGCGCGCGTCGGCCCACACGCGCCCCCGTGCCCCCACCAGCACGCGCGGCGTGTGCTGCAGCAGCGACGACGAGAGCTCAGCGGGTGACGCCGCGCCGGTCGGCCAGGCCGGGCTCCAGAGACAGACGTAACTCATGATGCGTGACCGGAAGGACGAACTCCGCGCGGGATTCCCACCCCAGCGCGGTCGTGTGCACGTGCACGCGCGCGTCCAGGACGTGCGCGGGATCGCCAAAGGGGGTGCGCCGCCAGCGATAGTCCTGCGGCTGGATGCGCGACGTGATGCGCAGCGCCGAGAGCGCAGTGTGCGGCGTGAGCGCGACGAGCGCGCTGCCGCCGTCGCGCGTGGCGCGCGTGAGGCGCACCGTCTCCCTGCCCGTGGGATCGGCCCCCGCCAGCACGACGAGCGCGAACCCGCCGCACCGCAGCAGCTCCTCCGCCGAGCGCAGCGCGTTCAGCCGGCTCGTGGGCCGCACCAGCAGCGGGCCCTCGTCCCACGACGCTCCCGCGATGCTCCCCGTCGTGTCGATCCACGCCGCCCGCTCGCCGCCCGCGAGCACGCCGTGGCAGGCGGCGCGCAGGATGGCCGTCGCGCCCCCCTGCGGCAGCCACACCGAGAGCCGCCCGCGCGGCAACCCGCCGCTGGGCAGCGCACGGTCCAGCGCCGCGATGCCCGTGGCCAGCTGCTCCGCTGTCCGCCGCGTGATGGGGGCGGCATCGGGAAATCGCGCTTCAAGCAGTGCACGGAGGTCGTGCAGCGACCGGACAGGCTCGGCGGACATACACCCGAATAAAAACCGAAAATCAGCGCAGCGGAAGAGGCAATGCCCGGAAACTCTCGTAGTTGTGTAAATGCTTTTCTCGTAATTGCTTACGCGCTTGCACACATCCCAAATCCCAAATCTCACGTCCCGCATCCGGGGTTCAGGAAACCGCCGGACACCAGATGTGGGATGCGAGATGTGAGATTCGA
>DASZRI010000122.1:0-4758 GCA_035549215.1 Gemmatimonadaceae bacterium
GGTGCCCGCTCGCCGCCGGGCGAGCGGGCCCCGTCACGGCGCGGTCCGCCACCGCCGCGTGGACGTGCGGGCCGGTGGCGTGTCGGCGCGATCGCCCGGCACGCGCGCGCTCGCCGGCGCCGCAAGCTGCCGCAGCAGCGATGCCATGTGGAAGCGCGCGAATCCCATGTGCCACGCGCCACTGTCGTCCGCCGCCGAGAGCCACACGCGCAACTCGTCCCCCGCGGGGTCGTACAGGAACGAGCTCCGGTAGAGCGCAGCTGCGGTCCACCCGCGCCGCTCGTGGCGCAGCAGCGGCCGCGAGTACGTGTGCCAGTGCGTGCCGTTGCTGCTGCGCGCGAAGAAAAGGTCGTCGTCGCTGCAGCCAAGCCCGTCATTCGGGAAGGCCGCGTACAGCGTCCAGTATTCGTGCAGCGACGGGATGTAGCGCACCTTCATGTGCCAGATGACGTACCCCTTCTGCGACAGGTCGGTCGGCACCGCCTCGCCCCACGGGGTGCGGGCAAGCTCGGCAACCGACGTCGTTCCCTGCCGCCGGATCACGCGCGACGAGCGGGCGCGGCACCCCGACTCACCCGCATCCACGTACCACATCATCGGCGGGTGACCGTCCTCCGGCGGCGTGATGGTCTGTGACACGGCCTGGTGGTTGGGCACGCGGAACAGCTCGACCGGGTCGGACCACGCCGCACCGTCATGCGTGCTCATCGCGTGGATCACGTTGTACCCGTCTTCCACGGAACGGTACGACATCACGAGGTCATCAAACCGCGCGTCGTACAGGAGGTCGGGGTCCGAGTTGTACGCCGGCAGGCCGAGCCCGGGAACGACCGGGTTGTGCGTCGCGGCGGGGACCGCGAGCTGCGACCCATCGGGACTCACGAGCACCGACGGATTCTCGAAGCCGGGGTTCCCGAACGGATACGGCGTCATCACGAGCCAGTAGGGCGAGCCGTGCCACGCCGTGTCGAACGCCACGATGTCCGGGTGGACGCTCTGTCCCGACTCGTCGTACGTCGGGACGTCCAGCATCACGAGCGAGCCCAGCATGCTCGCCGCACCCGTGCCGGCGTCGGTCGCGGCGCCGCCGTCGTCCGAGGCTGTCGGCGCCGTCGCACGCTCATGCCCGCACGCCGCGAGCAGCGTCACCATGCAGAGCCGGGCCGCCCAAACGCCTGCCGCGCGGCGCGAACGGCCGCGCAGCTGCCCGGCCTTCGTGGGCCGACCGAAACGGGACATGTGGTGCGGGAAAGAAACGGTGAAGAAGGGAGGGGGCTTGGCTTCGAATCTACAAAGCCGCCCCCTGCCCGCCACCCTCAGTCGGGTTCGCGCCAGGCCGCCCCGTCCAGGGCGATCAACTGGTCGGCACCCGCGGGTCCCCATGTACCGGCGGCATATGTTTCCATCCGCCGCGGCGGGTGCGCGGCCCAGTAGTCGAGCAGCGGGTCCACCACGCGCCACGCGGCTTCCACCTCGTCGCTGCGCGTGAACAGCGTCGCGTCGCCGAGCATGATGTCGAGCAGGAGCGTCTCGTACGCCGGCGGATTCACGTCCCCGAAGGCCTGCTCGTAGGCGAAGTCCATCGCCACCGGCGCCACCTCGATGCTCCGTGCGAGCTGGTACGCCGCGCCGGGCGTCTTCACCTGGAACGAGAGCGACACGCCCTCGTCCGGCTGGATGCGCATCACGAGCACGTTCGGCGCGAGCTGCTTGCGGGTCTCGTGCCCGAACATGAGCAGCGGCGGCTCGCGGAACTGCACCGCGATCTCCGACACGCGCTTCGTCATCCGCTTGCCGCTGCGCAGGAAGAAGGGCACCCCCTTCCAGCGCCAGTTGTCCACGAACAGCCGCAACGCCGCGTACGTCGGTGTCACCGACTCCGCGGCGATGTTCGGCTCCTGCCGGTAGCCGGGCACCACGGCCCCGTCCACCGCGCCCTCGCGGTACTGCGCCCGCACGGCCGAGCGTTCCACCTCGTCGCCGGCCAGCCAGCGAATCGAGCGGAGCACCTTCACCTTCTCGTCGCGCACGGCGTCGGCGCTCGTCGTCACCGGCGGTTCCATGCACGTGAGCGCGAGCAGCTGCAGCAGGTGGTTCTGGAACATGTCGCGCACCACGCCGGCCTCCTCGTAGTACGCGCCCCGCGTGCCCACGCCCACCGTCTCCGCCACGGTGATCTGCACGTGCGAGATGGACTGCCGGTTCCAGAGCGGCTCGAAGATCGCGTTCGCAAAGCGGAAGACGAGGATGCTCTGGACGGTCTCCTTGCCCAGGTAGTGGTCGATGCGGAAGAGCTGGCACTCGTCGAACAGGTCGAGCACGAGCCGGTTGAGCTGCTGGGCCGTGGCCAGGTCGTGGCCGAACGGCTTCTCGATCACGACGCGGGCCCACGGCGCGCGCGCCTTGTCCGTGGCGCGGGGCGCGAGCCCGCTCGCGCTCAGGTGCCGCACGATGGTCTCGAAGATGCTCGGCGGCACGGCGAGGTAGAACACCCGGTTGCGTTCCTCGGGGGCGCGGTCCGCCTCGATCGCGTCCAGCCGCTGCGCCACGGTGGCGTACGCCGAGTCCTGCGCAAAGTCGCCGCTCACGTAGTGGAGCCGCGCCTGCAGCGACTGCCACACGCCCTCGTCGAACTGCTCGACCTCGTCCGACTCGCGCAGGGCGTCATGCACCAGCGCGCGGAATGCCTCGTCGTCGTACGACTCGCGGCCGATGCCGAGCACGTCGAAGCGCTCGGGCAGCAGCCCGTCGTGCGCGAGCTGGTAGATGGCCGGCATCAGCTTGCGGCGCGAGAGGTCGCCGGACGCGCCGAAGACGACAAGCGTGCAGGGCTCCGCTGCGCGCCGCTCCGGCCCGATCGACCGCAGCACCTGGCTGGGGCGCGCTGCCACGCGCATCGGCGCCGTCATGCCTTCTGCACCGCGTGGCCGCCGAACTCGTTGCGCAGTGCCGCGATCACCTTGGCGGAGAAGCTGTCCGGCTGGCGCGACCGGAAGCGCATGAGGAGCGACAGCGTGATCACCGGTGCCGGCACGTCGAGGTCGATCGCCTCGGCCACCGTCCACCGGCCCTCGCCGGAATCGGCCACCCACCCCTTGAGGTCGGACAGCGACGCGTCGCGCGCAAACGCGGCGACGGCGAGTTCGTTGAGCCACGAGCGCACGACGCTCCCCTGCTGCCACACCGACGCGACCTGGTGCAGGTCGAGCCCGGGGAAGTGCTTCGACGCGTGCAGCACCTCGTAGCCCTCGGCGTACGCCTGCAGCAGCCCGTACTCGATGCCGTTGTGCACCATCTTCACGTAGTGGCCGGCACCGGTGGGGCCCACGTGCGCGAAGCCGTCGGGCGGCGCGAGCGTGGTGAAGATCGGCGTGCAGTGGTCCACGGCGTCCTTCGCGCCGCCGACCATCAGGCAGTAGCCGTTGGCCAGGCCCCAGACCCCGCCGCTCGTGCCCGAGTCGATGAACGCGATGCCGTGCGCCGCGAGCATCGCGCCGCGCCGCATGGAATCGTTGAAGTTGGAGTTCCCGCCGTCGATGATGATGTCGCCCGGCGCGAGGTGCGGCAGCAGTTCCGCGATTGTGTCGTCCACGGGCGCGCCCGCCGGCACCATGATCCAGATGACGCGCCGGGGCGCGAGCCTGGCGCACACGTCCGCCAGGTCGCGCGCGCCGGTCGCACCCAGCTGCACGTACTTCGCGACCGCGTCAGCCGAGCGATCGAAGACGACGAGGGAATGGCCGCCGCGCATGAGGCGCTCGACCATGTTGCCGCCCATGCGGCCCAGTCCGATCATTGCCAGTTGCATGATTGCGTTGGTTCAGGTGTGAAGAAGGGCGCGTGGCATCAGGCGCCGACCAGCACCGCGCGCGCCGGCGCGCCGTCCAGCCCCGCGATCCGCAGCGGCAGGCAGCGCAGTTCGTACATGCCCGGCGGCGGCTGCGAGAGGTCCAGCCCCTCGACGATGACGACGCCGCGCTCGAGCAGCGTGCGGTGCGTGCGGTGGTGCCCGGAGTGGAACTGCTCGACGGACAGGTAGTCCACGCCAACGAGCCGCACGCCGGCGTCCACGAGGAACGCCGCGCCGTCAGGCGACAGGTACGTGAAGTCGGGGTGGAAGGGGCCCTCGCGCACGAACCCCGAGTTGCGCGTCCGGATGAGCACGCGCGAGATCTGCGACAGGTCGTGTCCCTGCAGGTGCTCGGGGCCCACGGCCATCACGCTGTCGTCCACGGCGACCAGCAGCGCCGGGCCCATGAGGACGTCCAGCGGGAGCGTGTCCACGCCGGCGCCATCGTCGAAGAAGTGCTTCGGCGCATCCACGTGCGTGCCGGTGTGCGACCCGAAGTCGATGCGCGACACGTTCGAACTGGCGCCCGCGCTGATCGCCTGCTGCGCCGTGATGTGGATCTCCGGGTTTCCGGGATACACCATCCCGCCATCCCGGATCGTCACCGACACGTCGTAGATTCGCCGCATCTCACGCCTCCTCCGCGGGCCATTCCATGAGCGCATCCGGGACGCGGTAGCCGCGCCGGGCGCGCACGGTGCGCGCCACTGCGCGCCGTGTCTCGTCCTGCACCGACTGCAGGGCCTCGCGGGCCGCACGGAACCGGCGCCCGGACTCGACCACGAACAGGTCGCACAGGTCCACCTCGTGCCCGCACTGCGCAACGCCGCGCGCCTCGACCAGGCGCTGCGTCCGCGCGAGCACGGCCGCGCTCGCGAACAGCTCCACCGCCATGTCGGCCAGCCGCT
>DASZRI010000123.1:0-10849 GCA_035549215.1 Gemmatimonadaceae bacterium
GCGCGACGGCCAGGCCGCCCTCACTGCAGTCGTGCGCCGAGCGCACGACACCAGCGCGAATGGCCTGCAGCGTCGCCATGTGCAGCGCGCGCTCGGCGGCGAGGTCGCACGACGGTGGTGCTCCGGCGACGAGGCCATGGATGCGATGCAGGTACTCGCTGCCGCCGAGCTCGTCGGAGCACTCGCCCAGGAGCACGATGGAATCGCCTGCCACGCTGAACGACGCGAGCGTGACATGCGCGAGCGACTCGACGAGGCCGATCATGCCGATGACCGGCGTCGGGTACACCGCACCGCGCGGGTTCTCGTTGTAGAGCGAGACGTTGCCACCGGTGACGGGCGTACCGAGCGCCTCGCAGGCCTCGCGCATGCCGGCGACGGCCTCGCGAAGCTGGAAGTAGATGTCCGGGCGGCGCGGATTGCCGAAGTTCAGGTTGTTCGTGATGGCCATCGGCTGCGCGCCGGTGCACACGACGTTGCGCGCGGCCTCGGCCACGGCGATGCGCGCGCCCTGTCGCGGATCGAGGTACGCGAAGCGGCCGTTGCAGTCGGTCTTCACGGCGATTGCCCGATCCGTCCCGCGGATGCGCAGCACCGCCGCGTCGCCGCCCGGGCCGATGACCGTGTTCGTGCGCACGGTGGAATCGTACTGGCGGTACGCCCACTCCTTGCTGGCGATGGTCGGGCTCTGCAGGAGCTGCAGCAGTGTCCACGCGGGATCGGACTCCTCCGGGCGCGGCGGGACGGCGGCGATGTCCCGCGCGCGAAGCGCGACGATCTCGCTGCTCTCCTGGGCCGGCGGCGTGTACGTCGGGCAGTCGGTGACGAGGCGCGTGCCGGGGAACTCAGCGACCACGCGGTCGCCCTCGGTCACGCGGTAGACGGGCTCGGCGATGACCTCGCCGATCACGGCCGCGGTCAGGTCCCACTTCTCGAGGATGGCGCGCACGGCATCCTCGTGTCCCTTGCGCGCGACGACGAGCATGCGCTCCTGCGATTCGCTGAGCAGGATCTCATACGGCGTCATTCCCGGCTCGCGCACCGGGACCCTGCTCACGTCGATCGTGACGCCGACGTCGCCGCGTGCCGCCATCTCGGCCGACGACGACGTGAGTCCCGCGGCGCCCATGTCCTGGATGGCGACGATGTGCCCGCTGTGGATGAGCTCGAGGCTCGCCTCGAGCAGGAGCTTCTCGGTGAAGGGGTCGCCCACCTGCACGCGGGGACGCTTGGCCTCGTTGGCTTCGGACAGGTCCTCGGAGGCGAACGACGCGCCGTGGATGCCGTCGCGTCCCGTGCGGGCGCCGACCGCGATGATCGGGTTGCCGACACCCTGGGCGACGGCGCGCATGAGCTCGGACTCCTTCATGAGTCCGACGCACATCGCGTTGACGAGGGGGTTGCCCTCATACGCGTCGTCGAACACGACTTCACCGGCGACGGTCGGAATGCCGACGCAGTTGCCGTAGTCACCGATGCCCTTCACGACGCCCGAGAACAGGTAGCGGACGCGCGGCGAGTCCAGCGAGCCGAAGCGCAGCGAGTTGAGCATCGCGATCGGCCGCGCGCCCATCGTGAAAACGTCACGCAGGATGCCGCCGACCCCCGTGGCGGCGCCCTGGTACGGCTCGACCGCTGATGGGTGGTTGTGCGACTCGATCTTGAATGCCACCGCCAGGCCGTCGCCGATCGCGATCACGCCGGCGTTCTCGCCCGGGCCCTGCAGGACGTAGTCGGCCTTCGTGGGCAGGGTGCGGAGCAGGGGGCGCGAGTGCTTGTACGAGCAGTGCTCGCTCCACAGCGCGCTGACGATGCCCAGCTCGGTGAAGGTCGGCGCACGGCCGAGCATGTCGATCAAACGCTGGTACTCATCGTCGGTCAGTCCGTGCTCGGCGATGAGGGCCGGCGTGATGACGGGATCTCCGGGGCGGGGCTGGACGCTCACTTGGGGGCCTGATGGGGCAGGAGTTGCAGGAGGTCGGTGACGACGTTGATGAAGGGGGTGCGTGATGCCCTGTGCAGCAAGGCGAGCTCTCCCGCATCGAACCAGGCGCCGTGACAGTCGGGGCACACGTCGATGGTGATGTGCTCGTGCTTCTCCTCGCGGAGGTCTTTGCCACACCGCGGACACTTCATGAAATGCGACTGGCGCTCGCGCTCCTGGCGTTCCGCGTCCAGGCGCTCGCGCATCTCGCGAACGAGCTTCGCGTTCTCGCGCGCGAAGTACTCGTCCTCGTTCCTTGTCGGATGTTCAGCGGTATGGTTCGTCATGCATTCCTCCGGGAACTGCGTCAGGCGGCCACGCGGGCGACCACCGATTCGAACACGCCGATGCCATCCTGGGAGCCGAGGATGGGGTCCATCGCCCGCTCGGGGTGCGGCATCATGCCCAGCACGTTGCCCTGCGCGCTCACGATGCCCGCGATGGCGTTCATGGAGCCGTTGGGGGCGCTCCAGCGCGCGGACGGACCCGCGCCGTCCACGTAGCGGAACGCCACCTGGCCCTCGCCTTCAATGCGGGCGAGCGTCTCGGCGTCGGCGGTAAAGCGCCCGTCGCCATGGGCGATGGGGATACTGATCACCTGCCCCTGGTGATAGCGATTCGTGAACAGGGTGCCCGCGTTCTCGACGCGCAGGTGCACGGGGGCCGAGATGAACTTGAGCCCGACGTTGCGCAGCAGGGCGCCGGGCAGGAGGCCGGCCTCGCAGAGGATCTGGAACCCGTTGCAGATGCCAAGGACCGGGCCGCCGCGCTGCGCGTGCGTGGCCACCTCGCGCATGATCGGGCTGAAGCGCGCAATGGCGCCCGGGCGCAGGTAGTCCCCGTAGCTGAACCCGCCGGGGAGCACCACGACGTCGGCGCCGCGCAGGTCGTGATCCTTGTGCCACAGGAACTCCGCCTTCTCACCGATCACGTCGATCACGGCGCGGTACGCGTCGTAGTCGCAGTTGGAACCAGGGAAGGTGACGATGCCGAACTTCATGCGGCGCTCACCCCGGCCACCTCGAAATCCTCGGTCACCGGATTGGCGAGCAGCTTCTCGCACATGGCGCGGGCGTCCGCTTCGGCGGCGGCCGGCGATGCGGCGTCCAGCTCGAGGACCAGGTGCCGCCCGACGTGCACGTCATGGACGGCCGTGAAGCCGAGCGTGTGCAGGGCGTCGGCGACAGCCTTGCCCTGCGGGTCGAGCAGGCCGCGACGGGGAACGATGTGCAGCGCGACGCGAAAGCGACTCATGCGTTGGGATGCTCGGATGAAGGGGAAGACGGCGGCAGGGGGCGCTCGCCGCGCCCACCGGGGCGGCGGCGCCGGCGGCGGCGGCGCGGGAGGCGTTCATCGCCTACGGCTTCCTCGCGCACCGGTGCGCCGCGCTCGTCGAGCGTGCGCACGTGCCCGGTGTGCGTGGCGATGCCGCCGGCGCGGCGCTCGAGCAGCCCGATGAGCGAGGCCCGTGCCAGGCCGAATGCCACGTAGACGACGGCCGCGGGGAAGAAGAACTGCTTGGGCAGGAAGATGAGGGCGGCGATGCCCCCCGCGACGATGATCGTGCCCACCACGCTGCGCACGCTCCGGAAGCCCACGTTGGGCATGACCGGGTACGGCACGTTGCTCACCATCAGGAAGCTGAGCGCGATCATGACGTAGCGCAGGAGCACGTGCCAGGGCAGGTCGGCGAGCACGGTCTCCTGGTACAGCGGCGTCTGGCTGAACCAGTAGTAGGTGGCCAGGGTCATGCCGGCCGCCGGGGTCGGGAGCCCCTGGAAGTAGGTCTTCGCCGTGCCCGCCTGCTCGACGTTGAACCGCGCCAGGCGCAGCACGGCGGCGGCGGTGAAGCAGAAGCAGAAGAGCCACTCCCAGCCGGCGCGGTTGAACACCGCGAAATACATGATCAGCGACGGCGCGAGGCCGAACGTGACCGCGTCCACGAGCGAGTCGAGCTCCTCGCCGAAGCGGCCGCCCGTGTTCGTCGCGCGGGCCACGCGCCCGTCCAACGCGTCGCACACGCCGCCAAGGACGACATACCAGCCCGCCTGTGAGTAGTCGCCGCGGGTGGCGGCGACGATTGCGAACACGCCGAAGAACAGGTTCCCGAGGGTCAGCCCGCTCGGGAAGAGCACGATGGCCCGCCGGACGTTGGGCCGGTTGTTCGGCGCGGTCATGGCGACGCCAGCTCCGCGAGCACCGTGGTGCCCGCCTGCGTGGTCTCGCCGACCTGCACCTTGATGGCGGTCGTCATCGGCACGAAGACGTCGACGCGTGAGCCGAAGCGGATGAGTCCCATGCGCACGCCCTGCTCGGCCGCGTCGCCCACCTTGCTGTACGTCACGATACGCCGCGCAATGAGCCCCGCGATCTGCCGCATGAGGATGCGCGTGCCGCCGTGGTCGATGCCGACGGACATCTGCTCGTTCTCCAGGCTCGACTTCTCGACCGCGGCGTTGAGGAACTTGCCCGGGTTGTACTGCACGTACGCCACGCGCCCGCTGACCGGGTACCGGTTCACGTGCACGCTGAAGACGTTCATGAAGATCGAGATGCGCATCGCCTTGCCGCCCATGAAGGCGGGC
This sequence comes from Gemmatimonadaceae bacterium, assembly GCA_035549215.1. Lineage (GTDB taxonomy): Bacteria > Gemmatimonadota > Gemmatimonadetes > Gemmatimonadales > Gemmatimonadaceae > JAGWRI01. The sequence continues at coordinate 4,570 of DASZRI010000123.1, forward strand.
TCGTCCACGGGCGTGATGTGGACGATGCGGCCGTCGGCCGGGGCAATGACGAGGCGGTCGCCGCGCGGGCCCGTGCGCTCGGGATCGCGAAAGAAGTACGCCACCCAGAGCGCCAGCAGCGTCAGGACGAAGGCGAGCAGCCACAGCACCCACGACCGCCGGTTGATGGCGAGTGCGTAGCCGCCAGCGGCGATGATCGCCGCGGTGAGGATGAACGGGTACCCTTCGCGGGCAAAGCTCACGTCAGCTCCGTCAGGTCGAGGGGGGCGCCGGTGATGCGGCCGAATGCATCAAGGTAGCGTTCGCTGGTCGCGTGCACGACATCCGGGGGAAGCGTGGGCGGGGGCGCCTCGCCATTCCACCGGCCAGCGCGGCGCTCGGCGTCCAGGTAATCGCGGAGCGGCTGCTTGTCGAAGCTTGGTTGCCCATGCCCCGGCTCGTACGACTCGGCGGGCCAGAAGCGGGAGCTGTCCGGGGTCAGGACCTCGTCGATCAGCGTGACGCGCCCGCTGCGGTCGCGCCCGAACTCGAACTTCGTATCGGCGATGATGATGCCGCGCTGCGCCGCGAGGGCGCGCCCCATTTCGTACACATGCCGGCTCAGCCGCTCCAGCTCGGACGCCACTTCGGCACCGAGCTGCTGCGCGACCTGGGCCGGGGTGATGTTCTGGTCGTGGCCGCTCTCGGCCTTGGTCGCCGGGCTGAACAGCGGGGGATCGAAGCGCTCGCTCTCGCGCAGCCCGGCAGCCAGCGGCTCGCCGGCCAGCGTCCCGTGCTCGCGATATTCCTTCCACGCGGATCCCGACAGGTAGCCGCGCACGACGCATTCGATCGGGAAGACCTCTGTCCGGTGGCAGAGCATCGCGCGCCCCGCGAGCGCCTGCCGGTGCGGGGCGAGTGACGGCACGAGGCGCGCGATCTCGTGCGCGTCGGCCGTGATGAGGTGGTGGTGCACCTCGCCCTCGAACTGGCGCAGCCACCAGGCCGTCATCTGCGTCAGGACGGCCCCCTTGAACGGGATCGGCTCGCGCATCACGACGTCGAATGCGCTCACGCGGTCGGTGGCGACGATCAGCAGGCGGTACGGGTCCACCTCGTACACTTCGCGCACCTTGCCGCGGCGCAGGTGGCGCAGGGGGAGCGGCGCCAGTGTCACGATGCTCATACGCGAACCTCGGCCTGTGGTGCAGCGTCCACGCCCTCGAGGAGCGGCTCCGCGACTTCCTGCAGGAACTCGTCCACCTGCTCGGGTGCGCGGCCGACGAAGCGCCGCGGGTCGAGCAGCGCCTGCATCTCGTCCAGCGGCACGTTCCACTCCGGGTCCGCGGCCAGGCGCTCGAGCATGTCGTTGGCTGGCGCACCGTCCTTCAGGGCCCGCGCCGCGGCGATGCTCGCGCGACGGATGTGCTCGTGGGCGTCCTGCCGGTCACCGCCGGACTGCACGGCGCGGACGATCAGCTCCTCGGTGGCCATGAACGGCAACTCATCGGCCAGGCGGCGGCGGATGCGCGCCGGGTGCACCTCCAGCCCGCCGACGATGTTCTCCATCAGCACCAGGATGGCGTCCGTCGCCAGGAACGACTCCGGGATGGCGAGCCGCCGGTTGGCGCTGTCATCCAGCGTGCGCTCGAAGAACTGGACGCTGTGCGTCTGGTTGGCGTTCGGCACGAGGGTGAGGACGAACCGCGCGAGCGACGCGATGCGCTCGCTGCGCATCGGGTTGCGCTTGTACGCCATGGCCGACGAGCCGATCTGCTCCTCCTCGAACGGCTCTTCGATCTCGCCCACGGACTGCAGGACACGCACGTCGCCGCTGAACTTCGCCGCGCTTGCCGCGATGCCGCCCACGACGTCGAGCACCTGCGCGTCGAGCTTGCGCGAGTACGTCTGGCCGCTCACGGGAATGGACTGCGTGAACCCGATCGCCTGCGTCACGAGCTGGTCCAGCCGGCGGACCTTGGCATGATCGCCGCCGAAGATCTGCAGGAAGCTGGCCTGCGTGCCGGTCGTGCCCTTCACGCCCCGGCAGGGCAGGGAGCGGATGCGGTGGTCCAGCTCGGAGAGGTCGAGCACCAGGTCCTGCATCCAGAGCGTGGCGCGCTTGCCGACCGTGGTCGGCTGCGCGGGCTGCAGGTGCGTGGAGCCGAGCGTGGGCTCATCCCGCCACTGCCGCGCGAAGGCGGCCAGCGCCCGCAGCACGCGCCGCACCTCGCCGCGCAGCAGCTCCAGGCCGCGCCGCATGAGGATCAGGTCGGCGTTGTCCGTGACGAAGGCACTTGTGGCGCCGTAGTGGATGAACTTGCGCGCCGCGGGGGCCACGTCGCCGAACGCGTGCACGTGCGCCATCACGTCGTGCCGGTAACGGCGCTCGTACGCCGCCACCGCATCGAAGTCGATGTCGTCCAGGTGCTCGCGCATCTGGGCCAGCGCCTCGTCCGGGATCGGGATGCCGAGCTGCTGCTCAGCCTCCGCGAGGGCGAGCCACAGGCGGCGCCACAGCCCGTAGCGGACCTGCGGGGACCACAACTCCAGCATGGCGCGGGAGGCGTAGCGCTCGGCAAGGGGCGAGGAATAGCGATCGCGGACGGTCATTGGATCTGGAAGTCGGTGGCGAAGTACGTGCCCTGCCGCTCGAGGAACATGCGGATGGGCCCGCGGCCGCCGTAGTAGTCGAGGGCGCGTGCGGCGTCGTCGGCGCTGGTGATCTTGGTGCGGTTGACCTGCACGATGACGTCGCCCGCCTGGATGCCCAGTTCGCCGGCCATCTGGTCGCCCACGCGCACGACCAGCGCGCCGGCCGTGCTCCGGATGCCGCGATCCACGCGGATCTGCGGCGTGAGCGTGACGAGCTCGAGGGACTTGAGCACCTCGACCTTGGGGGCGTTGACCTCGGGCAGGTCGGCGATATTCACCGTCGTGTCGAACTCGCGGGAGCCGCGTCGGACGCGAAGCTTGACCGAGTCGCCCACGCGCAGGTCGAGCAGCAGGCCTTCCCAGTCGTACATGTTGTGCACGGGGCGATTGCCCTCCTGCACGATCACGTCACCGGGACGCAGCCCGGCGCGCTCCGCGGGGGAGCCCGGCACCACCGTCGAGATGACGGCGCCGGCCGCGATGGCATCGCGCACGTTTGCGGAGTTGGCCACGCGCAGCTTGGCGCCGATCCACGGCCGGCGCACCGCGTGGTGCTGCAGCAGGTCCTCGACCACGTGGCGCACGCGGTTGATCGGGATGGCGAACCCGAGCCCCACGGAGCCGCCGCTCGGCGTGTAGATGGAACTGTTGACGCCGATCACCTCGCCATCCGCGTCCACGAGCGGGCCGCCGGAGTTGCCGGGGTTGATGGCGGCGTCCGTCTGGATCATGTCGAAGTACGCCTGCGGGCCGTCACCGGAGGACACGAGGTTGCGCCCCGTGCCGCTGATCACGCCCACGGTCACGCTGGGCTCCGGATTGCCAAGCATGAAGCCGTAGGGGTTGCCGATGGCGATCGCCCATTCGCCGACGAGCACGTTGTCGGAGTCGCCGAGCTTCGCGACCGGCAGGTCCCTGGCGTCGATCTTGATGACCGCGACGTCGTTGGTCTCGTCGGTGCCAAGGATCGTCGCCGGGAAGACGCTGCCGTTGCGCAGCATGACCGAGACCTTCTGGGCGCCCGCGACCACGTGCGCGTTGGTGACGATCACGCCGTCGGGCCGGATGATGAACCCCGTGCCAAGCCCGGCGGACGAGCGCGAGGTGGGACCGCCGCCGAACAGCCAGGCGTAGGGATCGTTGATCTGCTCCACCACTTCCGTCTGCACGGTGACGACCACGGGCGACACACTGGCCACGGCCTTGGTGATCGCGTTCTGGCGGCTCACGCTGACGGACGCCTGGACGGACCGCTCCAGGCCGGCCGTGGTCTGGGCAGCGGAACTCTCGGGCGGCCCGCTGCACGCCGCGGCGGCAACGATGGCCGCGCACACCAGGAAACGGCGCATCATGAGTGTCCCCATCCTCCGTGACGCCGCGATACCTCGTTCAGGAACTGGTCGATACCGCGGTCCGTGAGCGGGTGCAGCAGGAGCGAGCGCAGCACCTCCGGCGAGACGGCCACCCCGTCCGCGCCGGCCAGCGCGCATTCGGTGAACTGCTGCGCCGTGGTCGGGCGAACGGCGAGCACGTCGCACTCCGTGTGCGACGCGTCGAACACGGCACGCAGGTCGCGTACGACCTCGCCGCCGCTGTGGCCCACGGCGTCGAGCTGGTCAAGCGGCGTGACGACGGAGGACGCGCCGGCCCGCGCGGCGAGCAGCGCCTGCGCGGCGTTGAACACGAGCATGGCGGCCACCCGCACGCCCTCCGCCTGCAGGCGGTGCATCGCGCCGAAGGCATCCTCCACCAGCGGCACCTGGACCACGATCTGGTCCGACAGCCGCGCGAGTTCCCGGCCGTCATGGTAGATGTCGTCGCCGTTCACGGCGTGGACCGTGACGTACACCGGCGACGGCTGCACGCGGCACAGCTCCAGCAGGTGCTCACGCTCGTCCTCGACGCCCGATTCCCGCAACAGCGCAGGCGTCGTGAGGATGCCGTCGAGCAGGCCGCTGGAGGCGGCCCATCGCACTTCATCCAGCTCCGCGGTGGCGACGAAGATCTTCATGGCACCGGCAGGTAGAGGTCGGCGGGGTAGGTCACGCGATCGAGGAAGAGCGCGTGCGCGGGAGCCGGCGGCGAGACCTCACGGTTGCACTCGGCGTGCAGCAGCGCGCGGAATTCCTCCGCGTCGCGGCGCCCCGTGCCCACGTCCACCATCGTCCCGACGAGGAATCTCACCATGTGATGCAGGAAGCGGTTGGCTTCGATCTCGAACACCAGGCCGCCGGGGCGATCGCGCCATCGCGCGAGCAGCACGCGGCAGCGGTGATCATCGTCGGGCGGCGCGGTGCCCTGGACAGCGAATCCGCGAAAGCAGTGTTCCCCATGCAGCCAGGCGGCGGTTGCGTCCAGGGCGCCCCGATCAAGAGGGCGCCCGACTGCAAACTCGACCCGCCGGCGGAAGGGGGAGTGTGCTTCCTCGTCCGTCCCGACGTAGTAACTGTAGGCGCGCGATACGGCGCTGTACCGAGCGTGGAAGTCGGCGCGCATCTCGTGCGCTGCGGCGACCCACACGTCCGGCGGAAGCAGCGCATTGAGCGCCCGCCGTAGCGAGGCAGGAGTCCAGCGGTCCGGCACCCGGACCCCGACCGCCTGGCCTCGCGCGTGCACGCCCGCGTCAGTCCGCCCTGATCCCAGGGCGCCAACCGGGGCGCCGCACAAGCGCTCCAGCGCTGCTTCCAAGTCTGCCTGCACGGTGCGCTGGTCGGGTTGCCGCTGCCATCCCTTGAACCCCGAGCCGTCATAGTGCAACACGAGCTGCACAGTGCGCTCCGCCATTGCGAGAAACCTACGGCGGTGCGCAGTGAAGTCAAGCAAAGTGCTTGTCACGAAAGCAATTGACTTTGCTCGACATCGCCGATCACATTTCATTCGGTCTGCGCGGTGTTCCCGGACACCGGCAAGGCCGCGGCCTCCTCTCCATTGCCCCCGCGCACCCTCGCCTCCCTCGCCCATGCGCTGAGCGCCGCTCCCGACCTTCGGGCGGCGCTGATTGCGCTGGCCGAAGCACTGGCCGAGCTCGACCGATTCGCGTCCGTCGCGCTCGTGGACTACGACGGCCGCCGCGGGCTGATGCGCACGCGGCACCTGGCCCGGCCCGATGGCGTGGAGTCCAAGGTGATCGACACGACCTTCGACCACCTGCCCACCCGCGAGCGCGTCGCCGTCGGCACGACCACCGACCTGGTCGAGTTCGGGGCGACGTCCGATGAGTTCGCTCGGCTGTTCGAACTCCCGGCCATTCCTGAAGGAGGGCTGCTCGCGGCCAAGGGCATCCGCTTCGAGGGGGCGCTGGCCGCCATCCTGGTGCTCTACGAACCTCGCAAGGTGTTCGGCACGCGCACCACGGAGCGCATCGCCCCCTCAATCGCCCTGTTCGAGCTCGCCCACGCGCGCTTCCTGGAAGGCGTGGCGCGCCGTGAGGCGGTGCAGACGCTGGAGGACGTCACCCGGCGCGTCCACGACGAGTACGACCGCAAGCTCGCGGCGCTGGAGCAGGAACTGCTGCGCGTCACGGGCGAGTTTCACGCGGTGGGCGACGGGCAGGGACGCGTGGTGACGCTGGAACGCGAACTTGCCTCGGCCCGGGAGGAGGCCCGCCGCCTGCAGCGCCGGGCCGACGCCGTCGAGGCGACCGTCG
>DASZRI010000124.1:0-11762 GCA_035549215.1 Gemmatimonadaceae bacterium
TGCTCGTCGCCTCTGATCGCGCGGATGCGCGCGCCCTCGAGCGGGCCCGGGCGCGCCGCATCCCGTCGCTCGCGTTGCGCACGCGCGCCAACCCCGCGGGCGTTGCCCTTGGCGACGCGCTGGCGCAGCATCGCGCCGACTTCGTCGTGCTCGCGGGCTACCTGCGCCTCGTGCCCGCCGACGTCGTGCGCGCGTTCCCCGCCCGGATCGTGAACATCCACCCCGCATTGCTTCCCGCGTTCGGCGGCCCCGGGATGTACGGTCACCACGTGCACGAGGCCGTGCTGGCGCGCGGCGCCACGCTCAGCGGCGCCACCGTACATTTCGTGGACGAGGTGTTCGACCACGGCGCGATCATCGCGCAGTGGCCCGTGCCCGTGCTGGCGGGCGACACGCCCGACACGCTCGCGGCCCGCGTGCTGGGCGTGGAGCACGTGCTCTACCCGCGCGTCGTGCAGGCCCTGGCCTCGGGACGCGTCACGCCGGGCGCCCCGCTGCTGGCCGGCCCGGCGCAGCGCTCACTGCATTTCCAGTTGACCGCCGGCGACGACCGGCAACTTGTCGAGGACATCGAGCATGCGCTTGCTCTCTAGGATCGCTCTCGCATCCACCCTGGTCCCCGCGATCGTTCGCGCGCAGTCCCCGTCGCCGGTGCAGGCGGTGAGTGCATGGATCGCGCTGCACGCGGCGCCCGGCTGGGAACGCCCCGCCACCGACGCCATCGAGGCCGCGAGCCACGGCTGGACGCGCGACGCGCTCGGCAGCCTCGTGCGCACGCAGGGGCACGGCGCCCCGGTGCGCGTGATCGCCTGCGGGCTCGACCAGCCCGCGTACGCAATCAGCCAGGTGACGCCGGACGGGTACCTGCGCGTGCACATGAACGGCAACGGCGCGCGCAGCCCGCTGTGGGACGAGTTCCACCAGGGGCAGCGCATCGTGATCATGACCGGCGATCGCGCACGCCCCTGGCAGGTGCACTTCGTGCCCGGCGTGTTCGGCGTGCGGAGCACGCACCTGTGGCGCGGCGGCGCCCCCGCCGAACCGCCCTCCACCAACGACCTCGTGGTGGACATCGGCGCCCGCTCGGCCGCGGACGTCGCGCGCATGGGCGTCCAGATGCTGGATCCCGTCTTCCGCGACCTGCCGCCGTGGACGGTCGGCGACTACGCGACCGGCCCCTCCGCCGCTGCGCGCGCCGGATGCGCCGCCGTCGCCTCGGCAGCGAATCAAGCGCCCGCCACCGGCACGAGCATATTTGTGATCTCGGCCCAGGCCAGCTACAACTGGTCCGGGCTCACCGCGGTCCTCGCCCGCACGGGCCACGTGGATTCCGTCACCGTCGTGCGCGCTTCCACCGCGCGCACCCCGGACGCGTCGGCGCCGGTCGCGCACGAGGCGCAGCCGCTGCCGCGCCTTGCCGGCATGGACGTCGGCGCCGCATCCGCGCTCGTCGTCCGCGCGCGATTCCCGCGCACGCTCGTCGAGAGCGTGAGCGGCAGCGACCTGCAGGCGCTGTTCACCGCCGTCGCCTCGGCCGCCGGCGTCGCGGCGCCAAGCACGATCGTCGCGCCTCGCGCCATGCCGGGACTGGTCGCCGAGCGCCGCGATTCGTTGTCGCGCGAGGCGGACCTGCTGGCCCGGCTCACCGATCGCTACGCCGTCTCCACGCACGAGGGTTCGGTGCGCGCCGTGGTGATGAGCGAACTGCCGGCCTGGGCGCGTGCCCGGGCCACGGTGGACTCCGGCGGCAACATCGTCGTGAGCGCCGGACCCGACCGCGATACCGTCGTGATCATGGCGCACATGGACGAAGTGGGCCTCGAGGTCACGAACGTCCTGCCCAACGGCATGGTGGCGCTCAAGGCCGTGGGTGGGTTCTTCCCGACGCTGTTTGCCGGCCAGCCGGCGCTGCTCCACCGCGACGACGACCGCCAGGCGGCGCCCTCGCTGCGCGACTGCGCCGCGTCGTCGGCCAGCGCGACGCGCGGCGTGTTCGTACCCGAGGACAGCACGCGCCAGCGCGCGGTGTACGCGTGGTTCGGCGACGACCCGGCCTCCCTTGGCATCGCGCCCGGCATGTTCGTCACCGGGTACAAGTGCGCCGCGCGCCTGGGCGACCTGCGCTTCACCGCGCGCTCCATTGACGACCGCGCCGGCAGCACGGCGCTGCTCCTCGCGATCAACGCGATCGATCCCGCGAAGCTCGACCACAAGGTGGTCTTCGCCTGGTCCACGCGAGAGGAGATCGGCCTCAACGGCGCCGCGGCGCTCGCCGCGCAGCTCCGCACGAACGTGAAGCGCGTGTACGCCATCGACACCTTCGTCTCGTCCGACTCGCCGCTCGAGAACCAGGCCTTCGCGGACACGCCCATCGGCCAGGGCGCGGTGGCCCGCATGCTCGACAACTCGAGCGTCACGCCGCCCCAGGACATCCAGGCGCTCGTGCAGCTTGCCCGCGCCCAGCGCATCCCGCTCCAGGTGGGCACGACCAATGGCGGCAACGACGGCTCGGAGTTCACGCGCTACGGCGCCGTGGACGTCCCCATCGGCTGGCCGCTGCGCAACAGCCACTCGCCCGCCGAGGTGATCGACCTGCGCGACGTCCGCTCGCTGTGGAAGCTGCTGGTCGCCATTGCGCAGGCGCCCGTTCCGCCGTTCGCCCGCTGACCGTCTCGCACCCGTTCGATCACTCGCCTCCGTCCACTGACCGCGTCTCCATCCACCGATCCACGCTCGCCGCCCATGCCCCGCGCCCTGCTTTCCGTCTCTGACAAGTCCGGCCTCGTCGAATTCGCCCAGGGGCTCGCGTCCCTCGGCTGGGACCTTGTCTCCACCGGCGGCACCGCGCGCACGCTGCGTGACGCCGGCCTCGCCGTCCGCGATATCAGCGACGTCACGGGCTTCCCGGAGATGCTCGACGGCCGGGTGAAGACGCTGCACCCGATGGTGCACGGCGGCCTGCTCGCCCGGCGCGACGTGCCCGAGCACATGCAGGCGCTGGCCGAGCACCACATCACCCCCATCGACCTCGTGGTGGTGAACCTCTATCCGTTCCGCGAGACGGCGGCGCGCCACGGCGTCACTCCCGGGGAAGTGATCGAGAACATCGACATCGGCGGGCCGAGCATGCTGCGCTCGGCGGCCAAGAACTTCGCGTCGGTGTACGTGATCGTGGATCCCGCCGACTACCCGCGCGTGCTCGACGCACTGCGCAGCGGCGACGACGACCACGACCTGCGCCGCCTGCTGGCGCAGAAGGTGTATGCGCACACCGCGGCCTACGACGCGGCCATTGCGGCGTGGTTCGCGCGCGAGCGCGGCGAGCTGTTCCCGCAGACGGTGACGATGGCGTTCGAGCGCGCACAGGCGCTGCGCTACGGCGAGAACCCGGGGCAGGCCGCGGCCTTCTACGTGGAGCGCGCGGGCACCGGGCTCGCGGCGCTGCAGCAGAAGGGTGGCAAGGAGCTCTCGTTCAACAACCTGATGGACCTCGAGGGAGCCCTGCTCGCCATCGAGCCGTTCGGCCACGAGCCGGCCTGCGCCATCATCAAGCACACGACGCCGTGCGGCCTCGCCGTGGGCGCGTCAGCGCACGAGGCGTACACCAAGGCGCTCGCCTGCGATCCGGTGTCGGCATTCGGGTCGGTGATCGCCTTCAACGTGCCGGTGGACGAGCAGACCGCCGACGCCGTCTCCAGCCTGTTCGTGGAGTGCGTCGTGGCGCCGGCGTTCGCCGAGGAAGCCATCGAGGTCCTGGGACGCAAGAAGAACCTGCGCGTCCTCGTGGGCGCCGCGGCATGGCCCCCGCACAGCTTCGACTACAAGCGCGTCCGCGGCGGCGTCCTGGTGCAGGAGCGCGCCCCGTCGGTGATCGACGACGCCGGCTGGACGGTGCCGACCAAGCGCCAGCCGACCACGGAGGAGCTGCGCGACCTGCTCTTCGCGTGGCGCGCCGTGGCCAGCGTGAAGAGCAACGCCATCGTCCTCACGCGCAATGGCGCCACGATCGGCATCGGCGCCGGGCAGATGTCGCGCGTGGACGCGTCGTTCCTGGCCGCGCACAAGGCGCGCAGCGCCGGGCACGACACCAAGGGGGCGGTGATGGGCTCCGACGCGTTCTTCCCCTTCCGCGACGGCGTGGACCAGGCCGCGGAGGCGGGGGTCCGCGCCATCGTGCAGCCGGGCGGCAGCGTGCGCGACGCCGAGGTGATCGCGGCCGCGGACGAGCACGGCATCGCGATGGTGTTCACGGGCAAGCGGCAGTTCCGCCACTAGGGCTGCGCCGGCTGGTGTGCGCAACCGCCGCCGGCACCAGGTCCCCGGAAAACGAAACCGGCTCGACCGCCCCTTTCAGGACGACGAGCCGGAGTCGTGAGCATTCCCCCCGGCGAACCGCTTTTCCCCACCGTCTGCGGTTCCCGGTGGCAACACAATAATGCGGACCCATGAAGAACAGGGTTACACAGCGCGTCACAAGGTTACAATCCTTGCCACTATCCTGAGATTTCGTCGGTTGGAGCGGGCCTTCCGCGCATCTGTATAGGCCCGGGGGCTATTGGCAACACCCCACCGCCCGACCGAGCGGCCTCGCGTCCCCGGATCCGCGCCCCGATCGACTGCCCCTGCTGCCGGGAGCTCCCGGGCCGCCCTCTCTCCCGTGCGGGAATTCCTTATATTTCAGGCGCCAGATCACGGATTGTTTCGGCACGGCAGCCCGTTAGTCTTCCGACGCAAGCCATTCTGGGCAAAGCATCTGGCCCTTCGCATCGCCTCAGATTCGGAATCCCGAGTGTTCAAGTCCTTGTTTCGACGCCGCAAGCAGAACAACTCGGCCAACGCCCCCGCGCTGGCTGCAGATCAGTGCCCGCTCGGGGCCTGCGCCACGGGGCAGCGGGCAACCGTCGTCTGCGTCGCCTGCCCCGCGCATGATGCGCGCAGGCTGCGCACGCTTGGCGTGTTCGAGGGCGCGGAGCTCGCGGTGATCGGCAAGCGCAGCGGCATCCTGCTCGATGTGCGCGGTTCGCGCCTGGCGCTGGACACCGCCATTGCGATGGCAGTGACCGTGCGGCCCGTCGGGCCGTGACCGAACCCGGCGCGCGCGCCCTGCGCGCGGCGTCCACACCATCCGCGGCACCTGCCACGCTGCGCGTCGCGCTCGTCGGCAACCCCAACTGCGGCAAGAGCACGCTGTTCAACGCCCTCACCGGGCTGCGCCAGCGCGTCGCCAACTTCCCCGGCGTCACGGTCGAGCGTGTCGAGGGCCAGTATGTGCACGAGGGGACGCGCGTCTCCGTGCTCGACCTGCCCGGCACGTACAGCCTCTCCCCCGAGTCGCCCGACGAGCGCATCGCGCACGAGGTGCTGCTGGGACAGGCGCGCGACGTCCCGCCGATGGACGTCATCGTCGTCGTGCTCGACGCCGAGAACCTGGAGCGCAACCTGTACCTGGCCACGGAGGTGCTCGAGCTCGGGCGCCCCACCGTGATCGCGCTCAATCGCGTGGACCGGCTGGAGCACGCCGGCCTCCAGATCGACGTCGTCGAGCTGATCCACGCGCTCGGCGCCGTGGTGGTCCCGGTGGTCGCCACGCGCGGCGAAGGCGTGGACCGCCTGCGCCACGCCATCCAGCGCGCCACGACGCTGCCGCGGGAACCGGTGCGCCTCGTCGGTGGGCAGGAGCTGCCCGGTGCCGGGGACGGCGTCGAGGCGCGCTACCGGTGGATCGCGTCCGTGATGGCGCAGGCCGTCACGCGCACCCGCGCCACGGGACACCGCATGAGCGACCGGGTGGACGCGGTCGTGCTGCACCGCGTCTGGGGACCGCTCATCTTCCTCGGCGTGATGCTGCTCGTCTTCCAGGCGATGTTCACGGGCGCCAAGCCGCTCGCCGATGGCATCCAGGCCGGCGTGTCGGTGATCTCGACCCTGGTCGAGCGCGCGCTCCCGCCCGGCGACCTGCGCAGCCTGATCGTGGACGGTGCGCTGGCGGGCGTCGGCAGCGTGCTCGTCTTCCTGCCGCAGATCGCGATCCTGTTCCTGTTCATCGGCGTGCTCGAGGACACGGGATACATGGCGCGGGCGGCGTTCGTGATGGACCGCTTCATGCGCCCGCTCGGGCTGCACGGCAAGAGCTTCATCCCGCTCATCTCGGGCTACGCGTGCGCGGTGCCGGCGATCATGGCGACCCGCACCATCCAGCACCCGCGCGAGCGGCTGGCCACGATCATGGTCGTGCCGCTGATGAGCTGCTCGGCGCGCCTGCCGGTGTACACGCTGCTCATCGGCGCCTTCGTGCCCGCCGTGACGGTGTGGCACGTGTTCAACCTGCAGGGGCTCACGCTGCTCGGGATGTACCTGCTCGGGACGCTGGCGGCGCTGGGCTCGGCGGCGGTATTCCGCCGCACGCTGCTTCGCTCGGAGACACGGGCGCTGATCCTCGAGCTGCCGCACTACGCGGTGCCGAGCGCGCGCGTCCTGGCCAACTCGGTGTGGCAGCGCGCGCGGCTCTTCCTGCGCCGCGCCGGCACGGTGATCTTCTCGATCTCCATCCTGCTGTGGGCGATGGCCAGCTACCCCAAGGCGTCGGCCGGGCCGGCCGCGGCGCCGGTGACGGCGGAGCAGCAGCTCTCGCAGTCGGCGCTGGGGCGCGTGGGCCACGTCATCGAGCCCGTGGTGCGGCCGCTGGGGTACGACTGGAAGATCGGCGTCTCGATGATCGCGTCGTTCGCGGCGCGCGAGGTGTTCGTCTCCACGATGGGCACCATCTACGGCGTGAGCGACGACAGCAAGGGCACGCAGGCGCTGGCCCGCCGGCTGCGCGCCGAGCGTGACCCGGTGACGGGCCGCGCGGCGTACACGCCGCTGATCGCGATCGGGCTGATGGTGTTCTACGTGTTCGCGATGATGTGCACGAGCACGCTCGCGGTCACGGTGCGCGAGACGGGCGGCGGCTGGCGCGGGCTGGGCTGGGCGGCGCTGCAGTTTGCGTACATGTTCGTGCTGGCGTACGGCGCGGGCTGGGTGGTGTTCCACGCCGGCATGGCGCTCGGCTGGGGAGGACTCGGCGCATGAACGGAGTCTTGATGCAGCGGCTGGTGGCGGCGGCCATCGTGCTGGGCGCGCTCGCGTTCCTCGTGCGGCGCGGCTACCGGGCGTACGCGGCGTCGCGGGCCCGCGCGTCGTCGGGGTGCGGCCCGGGCTGCGGCTGCGGGCACTGATCGCCACGCACGGGGTACGCCACCGGGCGTCGTCCCTTTCATAAGTCTTGGCGCCGCCCCATTTTTCAGCCATTCTGACGCCCCGCCCCCGCCCCACCGCGGCGGGGCGCATGCTGTCTGCTCACCTCTGAATTCCATGGCGAATACTTCGTCTTCCGAGCTGGACTACCGGCCGTCGTACCTCGCGGCCGGCATCGCGGCGCTCTGCGTACTGGTGCTTTACCTCGTGACGCTGGCCCCGAGCACGGCCATGTGGGACACGAGCGAGTACATCGCCGCCGCGTACACCCTCGGCCTGCCGCACCCGCCGGGCAACCCGCTGTTCGTGCTGCTGGGGCGCGTGATGTCGCTGCTCCCGATCGCACCCACGGTGGCCCAGCGCATCAACGTGTTCGCGGCGCTCTGCAGCGCCGCGGCCGCGGCGATGTGGTTCCTGACCACGGAGCGCATCCTCGTCGGCTGGTTCCCGGAGCGCTGGCAGCGGATCCTGGGCGCGTCGTTCGCCACGATCATCGGCGCGACCGCGTTCACGGTGTGGAACCAGTCGGTGGTGAACGAGAAGGTGTACACGGTGTCACTGGCCGGCATTGCGATCATCTCGTGGCTCATGATCCGCTGGTCCGACGACCCGGATGGCCGCAAGGCGGACCGCCTGCTCGTGCTCGTGGCCTACCTGCTCGGGCTCGGCTACGCGAACCACATGGCGGGCATGCTGGCCGCGCCGGCGGTGGGACTGGCCGTGCTGGTGCGCCGCCCGAAGACGATCATGCGCTGGCGGTTGATCCTGGCCTGCCTGGGTGCGCTGGTGTTCGGCCTCACGCCATTCGCCACGCAGCCCATCCGCGCCGCGTACTACCCGGCGATCAACGAGGGTGAGCCCACGGCGTGCCGCAACGGGCTGCACATGGATTGCACGCTGAGCAAGGGCACCTACGACGCGTTCATGTACAACTTCAACCGCGGGCAGTACGGCAAGCCCGCGCTGAGCGACCGCCAGGCGCCGTTCACGGCGCAGGTGGGCATGTGGTGGCTGTACTTCAAGTGGCAGTGGATGCGGGACGCCAACGACAACTGGCCGGCCATCCAGGCGCTGCTCGCCGCCACGTTCCTGGTGCTCGGGCTGTTCGGCGGCTGGGTCCACTACAAACGAGACCGCAACAGCTTCTGGTACCTGGGCGCGCTGATGTTCACGACGACGCTCGCGCTCATCTACTACCTGAACTTCAAGTACGGCGCATCGCAGGCGCCCGAGCTGGGCGACTCCGTGGCCCGCGAGGTGCGTGACCGCGACTACTTCTTCATCTGGAGCTTCTCGCCGTGGGGCGTGTGGGCGGGCCTCGGGCTGCTCTACATCTGGGAGTCCGTCGCCTCGCTGTTCGGCACCGAGACCGTGAAGCTCGGCAAGACGCAGGTCGAGCAGCCGAAGCGCAACGGGTGGCTGGGTGCCGCCCCGCTGCTCGCGCTCGCGTTCATCCCGCTCTTTGCCAACTGGACGTGGGCCTCGCGCGCCGGCCAGACCGACACGCGCGACTTCGCCGTGGACCTGCTCAACTCGGTGGAACCCTACGGCGTGCTGGTGGTGGTCGGCGACAACGACACCTTCCCGCTCTGGTACGCGCAGGAAGTGGAAGGCGTCCGCAAGGACGTGGTGATTGCGAACACGTCGCTGCTCAACACCGACTGGTACACGCGCCAGCTCATCCGTCGCCCGATCTACGACTACGACGCGGCCAAGGGCCCGGCGATCTACCGCAACAAGCAGTGGCCCAAGCCGACGACGCCGCCGCTGCACATGTCGCTGGCGCAGGCCGACTCGGTGCCGGAGTACTTCCCGGTGGACCGCCCGACGACCTACCAGCTCGGGCCCTTCTCGGCGACCATCGACCCGAAGAACCTGCCGAACGACGGCGCCGGCCACGGATACCTCTCGCGCGCCGACATCTTCGTGCTGCGCATGATCTCCGACTCGTACAAGGACCGGCCGATCTACTTCAGCCGCACGTCCGGCGGCTACGCGCACACCCTCGGGCTGGGCGACAACACGCTCACGCAAGGGCTGGCGTCCAAGCTGTTCTTCCCGCCTGCCGCGAACTCCACGCCCGGTGACACGATGTACGTGCAGGGCGACGGCTGGCTGGACATTGCGCGCACGAAGACGCTGTGGGACAGCGTCTTCGTCGCGACCAAGTCGCTGGCGCGCCGCAACGGCTGGGTGGACAAGCCGTCCATCGGCATCCCGTACCTCTACGTCGCGACGGGCATCGAGCTCGGCGAGGCGTTGCGTGCGAAGGGCGACCAGCAGGGCGTGCAGCACGTCGCGAACGACACGAAGCAGATCGTGAAGGCGCTGGGGCTCGGCAACATGTTCCCGAACCTCATGGCGCCGCCCACTGAGCAGGTGCTGCCGCCGTCGGGAGACTCCGCGGTGGGACGCCAGCTCCCCGCCGGCAAGGCGCCGGCCAAGAAGAAGCAGTAGCGGCGCAGGCGGGGCCTGCTGGATGGCTGGCGAAGGCGCGGGCGCGATGCCCGCGCCTTCGCGCATCAGGATGCCAGCAGTTCCAGCACCGCGGCGTAGTCGCCGCTTGCGCGATGCCAACTGCGCTTCGCGCCATGCTGCGCCCAGTCCGCCGGCGTCCCGGAGAACGCCTGCTCCACGACGTCCACGCGCGCGCCGCGCTGCAGCAGGGCTCGGACAACCGCCGCGTTCCCGTGGAACGCCGCCCAGTGCATGGCCGTGGCCGCCGCGTGGTTGCGTGCGTCCGGCGGCCACCCCGCGCGCAGCATGGCGCTCACGACGCGCGTGTCGTTTCCCTGCGCCGCGGCGACGAGTCGTTCCTGCATGTCGTCGCGCATGTTCGATGTCGCATCAGGATGCGCCGACAGGATCGCCGTCACCGCACCGTCATCGCCGCGTTCGCAGGCGACGGCGAGGCGCACGTCCACCGGCGTGCGGTCCATGAGCCACGCCAGCAGCCGCTCGTGGCCCGCATCGGCCGCCACCGCGTGCGGCCCGACGCCGTTGCCGAGCGTCCAGATGTAGATCGAGCCCCCGGCACGCGGATTCCGCATCGGGAACCAGCGCGGCGAGACGGTGACCCGCAGCGCCTCCGGGTCCTCGGCCACGATGCGCTCGGCGAGCGGCTGGTCGCCGAGCGCGCAGGCGAGGAGAATGTCCGCCTGCGCGCCGTGCGCGACCAGGAAGCGCGATACGTCGGGATGCTCGCGGATCAGGTACTGCGCCGGGGTGGATTCGTGGTCCACGTCGCGTGCGTCGACGTCGGCGCCACTGTCGAGCAGGAGTTCGGCGATCTCCACCGTCGCGGCGGCGTGCAGCGCGGTCTGCCCGTCGCCGAATCGCGCCGTGGCTGCCGCGGGATCCTGCTGCAGCAATTCGCGCACGCGATCGAGCATGCCGAGCCGTGCTGCGTCCCACGCATCGACGACGGCGCCGCGCGCGATCAGGTGCGCGTTCACGGCCGGATCGTCCCCCAGCGCGCTGAAGCCGCCTGCCCACCAGTGGCTCCGCTGGTTGACGTTGGCGCCGGCATCGAGCAGGGCATCGATCACGTCGAGATTCGCCCGGCGCGCCGCCTCGATCAGTGGCGTTGCGCCGAACGCCGCGCCAGGCAGCGCCTCGTCGAGCACGTTGCGCAGGGAGGGATGCGCGGCGAGCAGCGCGCGGACACCGGCCGCATCGCCATTGGCGATGGCGGCCATCAGGAGTTCGGGAGGAGAGCTTGGCATGAGGGAGAGAGAGATGCGGTGCAGTTTCTCGACCCTTCCTGGCCACGAGTAAACGCCTCGCGCACTCACGAAGCTGCGCCGGATTCCGGGCAGCGGCAACCCATGATGCGCCGGCCGCCACGGCGCAACACGCCGCGCACTCGTCCCTTGACACCGCCGCACACGGGGCTTACGTATTCTCACACAATCGTTGTCCCGTGGTGATTTGCCGCGTATTGCAGCCACGTTAAACAATTCGCTAAAAAGCACGCCCGCGGACCTCGTTCGTGGGCATCGTGTTTTCGGGACCCTGTCCCGGCGACTGTTTGGCCGACCGCAATGCACGGCCTGCGACGCCCTCCGGCGCTCGCCGCCGCGGGACCTCACTGGTTCCTGCGATGTCCGACACCTATGCGCTTGCCGATCGCTTCGCCGCCCTTGGCGCGGAGTCGGCGTTCGACGTGATGCGCGCCGCCCACGCCCACGAGGCCCTGGGCCGCGACGTGATTCACTTCGAGATCGGCCAGCCGGACCTCGCGGCCCCGCCCCACGTGGTGGATGCCGGCATCCGTGCGATCCGCGACGGCCGGACGGCGTACGCGCCGGCAGCCGGGATTCCCGAGCTCCGCGAGGCGGTGGCCGCGCATGCGCGCGGCCGCGGCATCAACGCGGCGGCGAGGCAGGTGGTCATCACGCCGGGCGCAAAGACCGCCGTCTTCGCGGCGCTCGCCAGCGTGCTCGAGCCCGGGGACGAGGTACTCACCCCGGCGATCGGCTTCCCGTCGTACACCGAGATCCCGCGCTTCCTGGGCGCAACGCCGG
>DASZRI010000125.1:0-8657 GCA_035549215.1 Gemmatimonadaceae bacterium
CGAGGCCGATCAGGGCGCGCGTGGCCCCGCGTGACGACGAGCCGCGCACGGTGCCGTAGCCGAACGCCTCCGCGATGCGCGCGATCAGCTCGCCATCCCGGTGCTCGCTGATGAGCACGCTGATCCCGCGGTTGCGGTGCGCCCAGAGCTGCATCAGCAGCTCGCCGTGCCAGAGAACGTACACGAGGGGCTGCCGCTGCCGGCGGAACTCGCCCACCTGCTCATCCTGCACGAACCGCACGCGCCACGTGCGCGCGAGCAGCCACACGATGGCGACCCCGGCGCGCGCGATCCATCGCGTCCGCCAGTCCGCCTCGCGCCCGCTCACGGCGCCCCGCCTCCGGCGAGCGCAAGCGCCATGTCGGCCACGCGCCCTGCCGCGCCCGGTGCTCCCAGCAGTGCGCGTACCTCGGCCAGCGCCTGGAGCATCGCCTCACGGCGCGGGTCGCGCAGGCGGAGCAGCGGCGCGAGGGCGTCGGCCACCGCGCGCGGCTGCAGCGCGTCCTGCACGAACTCCGGCGCGACCTCGCGCCCGGCTACCACGTTGACCAGCCCGATGTGCGGGATCTTCACCAGGCGACGGGCCAGCGCATACGTGATCGGGCTCGTGCGATAGGCCACGACCATCGGGCAGCCGGCCACGGCCGCCTCGAGCGTCGTCGTGCCGCTCTTGCACATCGCCGCGTCCGCGGCGCGCAGCACGGTGAACGAGGCCGAGCGCACCATCGGGAACGGGCACTGCGCCGGGTCCAGGTCCACCGTCGGCGCGACGCTCACGATGACCTTGAGCGCGGGATCGCGCCGCTGGAGCTCGTGCGCGACGCCCACGAAGTCGTCGAGGTGCCGCAGGATCTCCTGCGCGCGGCTGCCCGGAAAGAGCGCCAGCACGCGATCCGCCTCGGCAAACCCGAGGGCCGCGCGCGCCGCGGCGCGGTCCGGCATCATCGCGGCACGGTCGAGCAGCGGATGCCCCACGAACGTGGCCCGAACGCCGTGCGCCGCGAGCAGCGGCTCCTCGAACGGAAGGATGACGGCCGCCTGCGTGACCCACCGCGCGAGCTTGTCGAGGCGCCCTGCGCCCCACGCCCACACCTGCGGCGTGATGTAGTACAGCACGGGGACGCCGGCGGCCGCCGCGGCCTGCGCGACCTTCATGTTGAAGCCGGGATAGTCGATCAGCACCACGAGCGCGACGCGCCCGCTGCGGATGCGTCGCTTGAGGTCGCGCAGCAGCGCCCAGTGCCGGGGCACGTGGCGCAGCACCTCGACGAATCCCATGACCGCGAGCTGCTCCGCGTGCTCGATCAGCTCGACGCCCGCCGCGCGCATCTGGTCGCCGCCGATGCCCGCCAGCGCGAATGCCGCCCCGCGCGCGCGCAGCTCGCGCGCCACGCCCGAGGCGTGCAGGTCGCCGGAGGCTTCCCCGGCGACGAACAGGATCTCACGCACCGCCGTCACCCGCCGCCCCCTTCAGCGTCGGGAGCGTGCGCTCGATCTCGTGCACGATCTGCAGCGCCACGGCGAGCGCCTCGCGTCCATCGGCGCCCGTGACCGTGACCGGCGCCTCGCAGCGCACGGCCTGCAGGAAGCTCTCGAACTCCAGGCGCAGCGGCTCGCCCTCGGGCGCCTCGAGCGGCAGGCGCTCGACGAACGCCTCCACCGAGGCCGCGGCCTTGGCCAGCGCCGCCATGTCCACGTCGGTGCGCAGCCGGTAGAACTCGCCCGTGCCCGCGCCGAGGTCCAGCGACAGGTACCCGCTCCGCTGGAAGATCCGGAGCTTGCGCGTGCGGTCCCGGGACACGCGGCTGGCCGTGATGTTCGCCACGGCACCGGAGGCGAACTCGAGTCGCGCGTTGGCGATGTCCACGAATGGCGTGAGCACCGGGATCCCCACGGCGCGCAGCGACTGCACCGCACCGCCGACCAGCGTGCGGACGAGGTCGATGTCGTGGATCATCAGGTCGAGCACGACGGCCACGTCCGAGCCACGCGGGTTGAACGGCGCCAGGCGATCGCTCTCGATGAACCGCGGCGCGTCCACATACGGCAGCGCGGCGCGGATGGCACGGTTGAAGCGCTCCACGTGCCCGGTCTGCACCAGCGCGCCGGTGCGCTGCGCGATGGCGAGCAGCTCGTCGGCCTGGTCGAGGGTGGCCGCGATCGGCTTCTCGATGAGCAGGTGACGGCCGTGCTCCAGCGCCACCTTGGCCACGGCGTAGTGGGCCGGCGTGGGCACGACGATCGTGGCCGCGTCCACGTTGGCCAGGAGCTCGTCCATCGCCGGGAACGCGCGCACCTCGAGCTCGCGTGAGACCTGCTCGGCGCGCGCCGCATTGGCCTCGAAGAAGCCCACGAAGCTGACGCCCGGCATGCCGCGCAGGATGCGCACGTGGTGGTACCCGAGCGCACCCGCGCCGATGACACCCATCCGCACCGGCTTCAAATCACCACCCCACGGTCGCTGTCATCCAGGAACTGCAGGAACCGCTGCACCTCGGGGAACTGCTCGAGCTCGCTGTGCGCCCGCTCGCGGGCCTGCGACAGGTTCAGCTCCGACTTGAAGAACATGCGGTATGCGCGCTTGAGCTCGCGCACCACCGGCTCCGGGAAGTTGTTCCGCTGCAGGCCGACGCTGTTGAGCCCGTAGAGCTTGATCGGGTTGCCCACCGCCTTCACGTAGGGCGGGATGTCCTTGGCGATGCGCGAGCAGCCGCCCACGAACGCATAGGCACCGATCTTCACGAACTGGTGGGCCGCGCTCTGCCCCGAGACGATCGCGCGGTCGTGCACCGTCACGTGCCCGGCGAACTGCACGCAGTTGCCGAGGATGACGTTGTCTCCCACGTGGCAGTCGTGGGCCAGGTGCACGTACGACATGATGAAGCAGTTGCGCCCCACCGTCGTCTTGTACGACTGCGACGTGCCGCGGTTGATGGTCGAGTACTCGCGGATGACCGTGTCCTCCCCGATCTCCACCGTCGTGAACTCGCCCTTGAACTTGAGGTCCTGCGGGTCGCCGCCCAGCACCGAGCCGACGCCGACCTTCACGCGGGCCCCCAGCGTGACGTTGCGCTCGAGCGTGACGCGCGCCGACAGCACGCAGCCGTCGCCGATGGTGCACTTCTCGCCGACGATGACCCAGGGCCCGATCTCGACGTCGTTCCCGACCTGCGCGTCCGGGGCGATGATCGCCGTGGGGTGGATCTTCGCGCTCATCGGTCACGCACCATGGCGCCCATCTCCGCCTCGGCCACCGTCTCGCCGTCCACCTTCGCCACGCCGCGCATCTTGCACATCGGCCCGCGAATGGCCGTCATCTCGAGCTCGAACCGGAGCTGGTCACCCGGCTTCACCGGCCGGCGCCACTTCACGTTGTGCAGCGACGTGAAGTACACGACCTTGTTCTCCGGGTCGGGCACCGCGCCCATCAGCAGCATGCCGCCCACCTGCGCCATGGCCTCGATGATCAGCACGCCCGGCATGATCGGGTGCCCCGGAAAGTGGCCCTGGAAGAACGGCTCGTTGATCGTGACGTTCTTGAGCCCCACGATCCGCTTGCGCGGCTCGACTTCCAGCACGCGGTCCACGAGCAGGAACGGGTACCGGTGCGGCAGCACCTTCATGATGTCGTCAATTCCCAGCACGGTCGTCTCCTTCTTGAGCGCATTGCGCATCGCCCGCACGAGCTGCACGGTGCCGCGATGACTCGGCTTCACCGCCACCACCCGCGCGCGCACGCGCGCGCCGGCCAGCGTCAGGTCTCCCACGCAGTCCATCGCCTTGTGCCGCACGAACTCGTCGGGCGACCGCAGCGTGTTCTCCACCACCCCGCTCGCGTCCAGCACCACCGCGTTCTGCGTCGAGGCGCCGCGGATCAGTCCCTTCGCGGTGAGCGCCTCCACCTCGTGCACGAAGCCGAACGTCCGCGCCCGTGACAGCTCGTGCGCGAACACCTCGGTCGTGATGCACGAGGCCCAGTGCTGGCGCCCGATCAGCGGGTGCGGAAAGTCGATCGTGACGTCGAGGTCCAGCCCGCGCGACGGGTACGCCTCGTACACTGACTCGCCGTCCACCACGCGGACGGGCCCGGCCAGCTCCCAATACTGCACCATCCCCGGCTGCTCCGCGATCCCGGCGCGCGCCAGCGCGTCGAAGAACGGCGCCGCGCTGCCGTCGCCGATCGGCGGCTCAGGGCCGTCGATCTCGATCGTCAGGTCGTCCACCTGGTGCGCACCGACCGCGGCCAGCACGTGCTCCACCGTGTGCACGGACACGGGATCCTCGCCGAGCTGCGTGCGCCGCTCCGTGAGCAGCGCCACGTCCACGTGGGCGCGGATCACCGGCGTGCCCGGCAGGTCCATGCGCCGGAACACCACGCCCTGCCCGCTCGGCGCCGGCCGGAACGTGAGCCGGCACGGAACCCCGAGGTGCAGGCCGACGCCCTCGCCCGACTGCGGCACGGCGATCGTCCGGCGCTTCACTGCCCGTCCTCCCGCTCCGAACGCTCGAGCAGCCGCTCGATGCGACGCAGCAACCCCGGCAGCTTGAACAGGGCCGCCTGCGCGCGCAGGGCCTCCTTGTGCGGCCGCGCGGGGTAGCCCGACCACACCTGTCCCGCGGGGATGTCGCCGAAGACGCCGGCCTGCGCGGCCAGCGTCGCCCCCTTGCCGATCGTGTGGTGCCCGGAGACGCCCACCTGCCCGGCCAGGATGCACCCATCCTCGATGCGCACCGACCCGGCCACGCCCACCTGCGCCATGAGCAGGCAGAGCCGGCCCACGCGCACGTTGTGCGCGATGTGCACCAGGTTGTCGATCTTCGTGCCGGCGCCGATCACCGTGTCGTCGATGCTGCCACGGTCGATGGTCGCGTTCGCCCCGATCTCGACGTCGTCCTGCACGATGCAGCGTCCCACGTGCGGGATCTTCTCGTGGCGCCCGTCGCGGAACACGTAACCGAAGCCGTCGGACCCGATCCGCGCGCCGGCGTGCACGATGACGCGATGGCCGAGCTGCGCCCCGGCGTAGATCGTCACGCCCGGGAACAGGTGCACATCGTCGCCGATCCGGGCGCCGGCCCCGACGACGACATTCGCGTCGAGCGTGGCGCGGTCACCGATCACGGCCTTCGGCTCGATGACCACGTGCGGCCCGATGCTCGGCTCGGCGCCGATGACGGCCCCGCGGCCGATCACGGCTGTCGGGTGCACGCCCGGCGTGCGCTCCGGCATCCGGTAGAACCGCGGGATCAGCGACAGCAGGGCGTCGTGCGGCCTGGCCACCACGATGCGCGCCCGGGCGCGCGACGGCAGGTCCGCCGTCTCCGGCGCCACCAGCACCACGCCGGCGCCCGATTCCGCCATCAGCGGCGCGTACATCGCCGCCGCGCAGAAGCTCAGGTGCTCGAGTGACGCGCGGTCCAGCGGCGCCATGGCGCTCACGGCGGCGGTGGCGTCGCCCCGGAGTTCTCCCCCGACGGCTCTGGCAATGACATCGGCGGTGAGGACGCGTGCGCCCTCACCGCCGACATCGTGCGATTGCGGTGGCTGAGTCACTCGTCGCGCTTACGCCGGCTTCTTGACGCCGCTCGGCGCGCTCACCGGGCCCGCCGGCTTGGTCGGGGCGGCCGCCTTCGTGGCCGCGATGGTCCGCAGCCGCGCCACCACGCGATCCGTGATGTCCAGGTTCTTGTCCGCCGCCACGACGGCGTCCGCGGACACGATCATCGCGTAGCCATCCTCGACGCGGATCTGGTCCAGCACCGTCCGCACCTGCTCCATGATCGGCGCCATCAGCTCGTTCTGGCGCTCCTGCGCCTTCTGCTGGAGCTCGGCCTGGCGGTTCTGCAGGTCCTGCTGCTTGGCCACGATCGCCTTCTGCTGGGCGTCCTTGGCCGCCGCCGTCAGGGTCGCCTGCTTCTTGGTGAAGTCGTCGATCATGGTCTGCAGGGCCGTGTTCATCTTGTCCAGCTCGTCCCGGTAGCCCTGCGTTTCCTTGGCGTAGGTGGACTCCGCTTCCATGCGGCCCGGCGCGGCATCGAGGATCGCCTGCATGTTCACGTACGCGACCTTGGACGGTGTCGTCGGCTGCTGTGCCTGCGCGGCGCCAGCGGTGAACACGAGGCCGGCCACCGCCAGCGCGACTGCGAACAATCTCCGATACATGAATGCTCCGATTATTGGTAGAATTGCCCGAACTTGAAGTGCACTTGCCACTTGGGTGCCCGGTGCCCGAACTCATCAACGCGGTCCAGGCCGTACCCGAGGTCGACCCCGAGTGGTCCCAGCGGCGTCACAACAGCACCGCCCACGCCGACGCCACGATACAGCCGGCTGGGATTGAAGTCACGCGGGCGATCCCAGAGGTTGCCCGCGTCGTAGAACGCATCGAGATACAGCTGCTGGCTGATGCGCAGCCCCAGCTCGGCCGTCTGCGTGAAGAACGCGTTGCCGAACGAGGACCGCTGCGCCTGGTACTGGTTGGTCACCGGGGTGTAGCCCTGCGGCGTGATCGAGAACTCCTCGTACCCGCGAAGCGGCTCGCCATACTGCACGCCGCCCAGCGCGAACGACTGCGAGACGAAGAACGGCCCCGGGTCGCCGAACAGCGCGCCCCAGAGCGTGGACAGGCCAAGCACGACCTTGATCGGGCTCGAGCCCGGCGTGTCGCCGCCCAGCGTGGCCAGCGTCGTATAGGAACGCATCTCGCCCGTGTATCGCTGATACGCCGCGGAACCGCCCAGCGGGCCGCCGTTGAACTGGGCGTTGATGGACTGGTGCGAGCCCACGCTCGGGAACGGCATGTCGAACCGCGTGTCGCGATCCAGCGTGAAGCCGACCGACGACCGGAAGCAGCTCGTGGACTGGCCCGACGCGTTGGTACACTGCGGGATTGTCCCGACCAGGCCGTCGGCCCCGTACTTCACGGCCTCCGCGCCGTAGTTGACTGACAACCGCGTCCAGCGCGAGCCGCGCACCGGGAAGCCGAACGTCACCTGCCCGCCCGTCGTCGTGCTGCGACCGATGTTCTGGATCGTGAACCGCGACTGCGAGTGGTACGCCGTGACCGAGCCGGAGTACACCGAGTTGCGAATGCTCGGGTCGGTGTAGGTCAGGCTGAAGTCGTTGATGTACCGCCCGAACTGCCACTGCACCGACCCGCGCTTGCACAGGCCGAACAGGTTGGGCTGGTCGAACCCGATGAACCCGCCGACGCCCGTGCCCTGTCCCACCGAGGCGCCGAAGTTGATGTTGCCGGTGCGCTTTTCCTTCACCTTGAAGGTGATGTCCACGTCGCCCTGCTCATTGGACGGCTGCACCTGCGGCTCGGGCAGCGGCGTATCGAAGAAGCCAAGGTTCCCGACGTTCTGGTAACTCTGCAGCAGCTTGTCCTTGCTGAAGACATCGCCCGGCAGCATCAGGAGCTGCTGACGGATGCACGTCGCGCTCGTCACGTCGTTCCCGACGATGTCCACCCGGTTGATGATCGCCGGGACGCCCTCGTTGATGTCCCAGCGCAGGTTCACCTTGGCCACGGAATCGGGCCCGACCACGCGGTCCACCGTCGGGCGGACCTGCGCGTAGATGTAGCCCTGGTCGGCATAGGCATCCTGCACCGAGCCCGTCGCCTTGTCCCAGGCCGCCTTGTCGAACACGGTCATGTCCTTGCCCGGCCCGGGCTTCAGCAGGTCCTTCACCGCCTGCGTGAGGGACTTGGACCGGTTGGCGAACGGGTACAGCCGCGAGATGTCCTCGCTGGAGAACAGCCGGCTGCCATTGACCTCGAAGTCGCCCACATGATACTGCGGGCCTTCCTTGACCTGGAGGTCGATCAGCGCCTTGCCGCGCCGGCGGTCCACGACCATGGTGTCCCGCAGGAGCTGCATGTCGATGAAGCCCCGGCTGGCGTACACGCCCGGAATGCGCTCCGTCATGTCGCCGGCGAACTTCTCGTCGTCGAACTCGCCGCGCTCCCACCAGAAGAAGCCCTCGGGCTTCGTTTCCATGGCGCCGACCACGGACTTGCCGCTGAGCGCACGATTCCCCTCGACACGGACGCCCGACACGGCCAGCCGGCGCCCCTCGTCGATCCGGAAGTCGATCGTCGCCGCGCCACTGTCCACGAACGTCGTTTCGGCGCGCACCTGCGCCAGGTAGTAGCCCTTGCTCTCGTACAGCGAATCGATCTTGGCGATGGTCTGCGCCACCTGCGCCGGGTCGATCGGCCGGCCGATGAGCAGCGAGACCTTGTCCTTCACGTCGCCCGACGACACCTGGTCGGCGCCGTGCACGCTCACGTCGTTCAGCATCGGGCGCTCGCGCACCTCGAACGCCAGCACGGTGTGCCCGCCCGGCAGGGCCTCGCAGACCGCACGCACGTCGTCGAACTGCAGCGTGGCGAACAGGTCCTTGATCGCCCGCTGGACGATGCGGTAGTTCAGTGGCGTGCCCGGCGTGATGCCCGCGTCACCGCGCAGCATGCTCTCGTTCATCCGGTGCATGCCGCGGAACGCAATCGAGTCGGGGCGCGTGCACGCCCCGACGGTGGTCGTATCCTGGGCGCGCGCCGCGGAGGCCATCGCCAGCAGCGCGAACAGAGGCAGGAACAGTCGTCGCATGGAGACCGGTAATATACACACGACGGCCGGCCAGGTCCCAG
>DASZRI010000126.1:0-2051 GCA_035549215.1 Gemmatimonadaceae bacterium
GGACCTCGGGGGCCGCGGCGGGCGCCGCTGCCGCGGCCGGGGCCGGTGCAGCCGCGGGAGCTGCGGGGGCGGGTGTCGGGGGTGCGGGCCGCGCCCCCTGCGCCGATTCGTCCAGGTCGGCCAGGGCGTCGTCCACCTTCACGATGTCACCCTCGGCGTGATGGCGCCGCGTGATCACGCCGGCGGTGACCGACGGGACCTCGACCGTGATCTTGTCCGTCTCGAGCTCGACGATGGTGTCGCCCGGGGCCACGGCGTCGCCTTCCTTCTTGAGCCAGCGCGAGACGGTGGCTTCGGTGATCGATTCGCCGAGCGGGGGAACCTTGATGGACGTCATCGAAATGTCAGTGATGGTTCGCGGGGCCGGCCGCGCGCAGCCGCGGCGCGGGGCCGGCGCCTTCAGTGCATATTTCGGGCGATTGCGCGGGGCGCATGGGCGGAGATCCCGCCCGGCGGCCCGCGGCGCCATTCACCCCGCAATATAACGGCAGGGCACCCTCGTGCGAGGATTGACGATCTCGGCTCACGGTACGCTCGAGCAGCTCACGGTTCGAGACGACCTTCCCGTGCCCGAGCTCCGCGCGCCCACCGACGTGCGCGTGCGTGTGCTCGCGGCGGCGATCAATCACCTGGACCTGTTCGTCGTCGGCGGGCTGCCCAACGTGAAGATCACGCCGCCGTGGATCGTCGGCTCCGACGCCGCCGGCATCGTCGAGGCGGTGGGCCCGGAGGTCACCGGCGTGCAGGTGGGTGACATGGTCGTGATCAACCCGGGCACGAGCGACCGGACCTGCGCGTACTGCCGCGAGGACGACCAGCCCCTCTGCCTCAACTACGGCATCCTGGGCGAACAGCTCCCCGGCACGATCGCCGAGCAGGTCGTCGTGCCCGGCGTGAACGCGCTGCCGGTGCCCGCGTCGACGCCGGTGCCGCAGGCGGCCGGGTTCGCGCTGGCGACGCTCACCGCGTGGCGCATGGTGGTGACCAGGGCGCGGGTGCAGGCGGGGGAGCGCGTGCTGATCTGGGGGATCGGTGGAGGCGTGGCGCTGGCGGCGCTGCAGATCTGCAAGCTGATCGGGGCGGAGGTGTGGGTGACCTCGGGCAGCGAGGAGAAGCTTGCGCGGGCGCGGGCGCTGGGCGCCGACCACACGCTGAATCACCGCGAGGTGGAGGTCGGCCGCGAGATCCGCGCGGCCACCGGCAAGGCGGGCGTGCACGTGGTGATCGACAACGTGGGCACGGCCACGTGGAAGCAGTCGCTGGTGGCGCTGGGGCGGCGCGGACGGCTGGTGACGTGCGGCGGGACGTCGGGGCCGATGGTGGAGACGGACGTCCGGCGGATGTTCTGGAACCAGTGGACGCTGATGGGCTCGACGATGGGCAGCGAGCGCGAGTTCGCGGCGATCGTGGAGCACCTGCGGCAGGGGCGGCTGCTGCCGCCGGTGGACCGCGTGTTCCCGCTGGAGCAGGGACGGGCCGCGTTCGAGCGGCTCGCGAGCGGGGAGCAGTTCGGCAAGGTCGTGATCGCCGTCGGATGACCGAGCACGCGCGGTTCGAGCCAGACGAGGAGCGCGCCGTCCGCGAGGCGTACGCGGCCGGGCAGCAGCCCCACTGCCCGCGCGATGGCGCGGCGATGACCGCGCGCGCGATCGGCGGCGGGTCGTTCGGGCTGGGCTATGCGCGCCGCCGGGAGTGGCTCATCTGTCCCACGTGCCGGCGCAGCGTGATCTTCGACATCCGGCGCGGCACGCGGAACTGAGGCGCCGCGCCGTGTGCGCGCGCGAGCCGTGCGCTGTAACTTGCACGACATCCATCCCCCAGAGTGCCTATGCTGCTCCAGGTGCAGGACACCACGCAGGCGACGAACTTCACGGACCGACTGGGCGCGAGCTTCACCACCGTGTTCACGGACTTCCTGCGTCCGCTGGGCGGCGCGCTCATCATCCTGTTCGCGGGCTACCTGGTCGCCAAGCTGTTCGAGCGGTTCACCGAGCGGCTGCTGCGGCGCATCCACCTGAACCGGATGCTGGAGCGGGGCGGCGTGCTGCGCG
>DASZRI010000127.1:0-4545 GCA_035549215.1 Gemmatimonadaceae bacterium
CATGCGCTCCATGTCGAGCATGCCGACGACGAGCTCGACCTCACGCGCTTCCGCCGGGATGGGGCCGCGCGGCCACGGCGCAGCAAAGTCGGAAATGTCCCAGCCGTCCGCAACGAGTCCATAGAACCCGTGGCGATACCCCAACGTCGACTCCACCACGTAATGGGTGAGGTCGTGCGCGGGGAACACGGAGCCCAGTGCGCCGGGCTGCTTCTGCCAGGTGCGCGAGCCATCGGCACGCACGCAGGTCAGGGCCGCGGAGCCATCGGCCCCGCGCTTGATGCGGATGAGCAGCTCAGGCACGCGTCGCTCAGCGCGAGGCGCCGCGCGGCTCGTCGAAGCGCTCCATCTGCTCGTAGGCGATCTCGTCGAAGGGCGGCAGCCCCGCTGCCTGGATGATGTCGACGAGCCCGTCGCGCTCGTAAAACTCACGCCCGTCCCGGTCGATGACCACCGTGTTCGGGTACACCATGGCCAGGCGGCGGAACTCGGCGTCGATCAGGCGGAAGCGCCGCACCATGTTGTCCACGCTCTCGTGCGGGCGGTTGCGCTGCATGATGTGCCGCTCGATGGATCGCGAGCTGGACGTGAGCACGATGGTGCGGTCGGGGTTCCAGTAGTCGCCGATGCTCAGCACCTTGCGCAGCTCGTCGTGCGTCTCGGGTGGATACTCGACGATGTGCGCCTCGAGCGTGATGCGGGCACCCTCGAAGAAGATCACCTTGTCCGGCGCGTCATGCGCGGCGGCGTCGCGGTAGTTCGCGTCGTAGAGGCGGGCGAAGTAGGCCGTGACGCCTACGGCGTTCCGGCCGGCCTCGATGTCCTGCAGGACGCGCGGGTCCCACACCCCCTTCTCGCCCTCGCCGTACGACCCGTTGTGGTACAGGTCGCCGAGCTGGCGTACGAGGGTGCTCTTGCCGACTCCGGGCCCGCCGACGATGGCAACGCGCATGTCCTGTTCGACCGTGAAGTGCTGGAGGAATCCGACAATCTAGTCGGTGAGCCGGCATTGCAGTGCGCCCGACGGACACCGGGCCACCTGCTCCGCCACGCGCTTCGGATCGGCGAGTTCGGGGCGCACCCAGCGCTTGCGCTTGACGTCGAATACGTCGGGGAGGCCGCGGACGCACACGCCGGTGTGCTGGCAGACGTTCGGATCGAAGGTCACGACGATTCCGGGTGCTTCGTAGACCTGCAGGCGCTTGGGCATGGTTCCTCGACGTGCGTGGTGCGTGACAGGGATCAGGCGTACTTCGCCGCGAGCTTCCGCACCGTCGTGACGTTCCGGACAGTCACGGGGCCGCCCAGGATGCGCTCGAGCAGCTTGCCCGTGATCGGCGAGTCAGAGACGCGGCCATGGCGCAGCCACCAGAGCTCGCGTCCGACGATGCTGAGATCGTCCGTGTCGGTCCGGCAGTCGAGCAGCATTCGCTCGACCGCTCTCGTCGGCGGGCGCTTCAGGAAGCCGACGGAGAGCGCGGTCCCCGCTGGCAGCTCGCCGGCGAACGGCGTCGCGTCCAGCGCGGCGCCGAGCTGCGCAGGCGCGCGCAGGAAGGTCGCAACGTCGTAGCCGAGTGCACTGGCGAGGTGCTGCTCGATGCGCTGTTCGAGCGAGTCATGGTTGCGCGCGGCGGAGTCGAAGATCACGTTGCCGCTCGCAATGAAGGTTTCGACGTTCGCCAGGCCCGCATCCTCGAACAGGCCGCGCAGGCGATCCATCTTCACCGTGTGGCCGCCGACGTTGATGGCGCGCAGGAATGCGATGAATCGAGCCATGCGTCAGGATTCCCGCGATGCGCCCGGCAGGCCGCGATAATAGGCAACGACACTCGGCTTGCGGTACAGGTACCACCAGGTGAGCACGAGCAGCGCCAGGTTGACCACCTGGATCCACGTGTGCTCCGCTGGCGACGCGCCCTCGCCCGCAAGGCTCACGGTGCCGGCGATGGCGTTGATCACCGCGAGCGCCAGCGCCCACGGCCGCACCCAGCGGCGTTCGCGGCGCAGCCCGGCGCCAATGACGCCGAGCGTGACCGCGAAGAGCGCGAGCGTGCCGAGCAGCGCCCAGTTCTCGCGGTAGAACTCGGCGGGCGTCATCGTGCGGCCGTTCACGGGAATGGACGGCGCCATGGCGGTGACGGCCATGAACAGCACGAGCACGAGGCCGCACACACCCGCGAGGATGAAGGAAAGCCACATGCCCAGGCGCAGGATGCCGGGCATCCGGGGAGTGTCGTCCATCTGTCTATACTACCGCCGCCCGGCACGTTTGGACATGCGGCCGGCGTCAGCGGCCGGGCCCGGCCCCTGGGCGCGGGTCCACGTGCATCACGGCCATCATTCCCGAGCCCAGGTGCTCCGCGATGTGGCAATGCAGCATCCATGCGCCGGGATTCGACGCGTCGATGAGCAGGTCCACGGTGGAGCCGACCGGGATGATCGCCGTGTCCTTCCAGGCCAGGTTCGTCGTCGGCACGCCATCACGGGCCACCACGAGCATCCGCTGGCCGTGCAGGTGGATCGGGTGCTGCATCGGGTGGAACGACCGTGGGTCGTTGTAGATGCGGAGCTTCACCACCGATCCCTGCGGCACGTGCCAGTCGATGTCCATGTTCTCCTTGCCGGTCGCATCGTCGCGCAGGATCCAGCGTACCTGCTTGCTGGTGGACAGCCAGTTCATATCCGGCATGCCATCCACCCATTCGACGGGCGCGTAGTACGCCGTGTCGATGGTCATGAACTGCACCGTGGCGAGCGGCAGCGCGTTCACCTGCACCGTGAGCGTGAGGCGCTTGTCGGGCGCCTTGTCGAAGTACGGGCGGAAGCGATCGATGTCCTGCGAGACGGCGGCGTTGGTACGCAGCGCGGTGAACTGCCGGCCGTAGTCCGGCCTGGCGGGGGCGGCGTCCACGGTGATGATGCCCATGGTGTCCACCTGCGCCTCGAACTCGCCCTGGTAGTGGTTGATCGCCTGGATGGCGTTCACGAATCCGTAGCGCCCGGGATGATCGAACCGCACGTCCACCACGTAGCGTTCCGCGGGTGCAAGGACGACGCTCGGCACCATCTCCTCGCGCTCGAAGCGGCTCACGTCCGTTGCCACGACCTTGATCGGCGCACCGCCAAACGAGACGTTGAACGTCCGCGAGCTGGCCACGTTCGTGAGGTAGAACCGCACGACTTCGCCCTTGCGCACGTGCAGCCGGTATGACGGCTCGCCGTTGACGAGGAGCTGCGTGCCCACGCGCCCCATGAGCGCGAAGTCCGGGCCTTCCTTTCCGAACGGGATCAGCGTGTCGGCGTTGACGAGCAGGTCGCTGAGCATGAGCGCCTGCTCGCGATTGGCTGGCGCATAGTACGCGGGGTCCGGCGAATCCACGAGCATGTTGCCGTAGAGGCCCATGGCCTGCTCGATGTCTTCGCGGACGTGCGGGTGATACCAGTAGACGCCGGCGTCGGGAAAGTGGACCGTGTACGTGTAGCTGCCCCCGGGCTCGACGGGTTGCTGCGTGACGCCGGGCACGCCGTCGAAGCGATTGTCCAGGCGGACGCCGTGCCAGTGGACGGCGCTCGGCAGGTCGATGTGATTGTGGAAGTGGACCGTGATCGTCGCGTTCTGCGGCACGCGGATGAGTGGCCCGGGCACCTGGCCGTTGAAGCCATACATCACGAAGGTGCGCCCGCGGATCGTGCGCCGCACGAGCGTCGCCGTCAGGTCGAGCGTATCGCCCGACTTGAGTCGCACGATCTTCGATGCGGCGACCGACGGCAGCGTGGATGGCTTCACGCCGGCGCCGGGGAGGAAGGGCGTCACGTTGGGCAGCAGCCCGACCAGTCCCGGCATCATGAACATCCCCTTGGGCATGGGGATCGGCATGGCCATCGCGCTGTCGTGCGCACCGCCCATGTCCATGCCCGCCATGCCCGTCGTGTCGCCCATGCCGGACATGCCGCCCATCGATGCGGGCTTCTTTACGGGCTTCGACTTCTGCTGCGCGGATCCTGCGGTCGCCGACAGGGCCAACGCGGCCGCGATGCACGCGGCGCGCATGAAACGCATCACTGCGACACTCCGCGGAAGAGCGGGTGGGTGAGGAACGACTGCAGCCACCCGCTCGGCGATGTCCCGTGCAGCGCCGTAGGGCCGCTGTGCTTCGCCGGCGTCGCGGACGACTCGGCGCTGATGACGAGCAGGAACTTGTTGAACTCGGCGTGGCCCACCGTGGACGAACCGTTGGTGACCTGGCCGAGGCGGACCCACTGCGACAGGTCGGGCGTGACCGCCCATGCCACATACGCCGTGTATCCACCGAGCGACGCCGGATCCGGCAGCCCCTCGGCGGTGACCTGCACGTCATAGCGGGAGCGACCGTCAGCGGTGACGGCGACGCCGAACGGAGACTGCGCGAACACGAGCCGCGCGGTGCCGTGCGCCGTGGGCGTCGCCGGCGTGTTGAAGAGCGTGATGTCGTATGGGCCGAGGGTCGGCCCGAGCATGAGCAGCGCGAGCAACGGAAGGCGGTGCCGCCTGGCGGCACCGCCGTT
>DASZRI010000128.1:0-6018 GCA_035549215.1 Gemmatimonadaceae bacterium
CGCGACGATGACGACGCGACCGGCAAGGCCAAGGCTGGCCTCGCGCGCGCGTGCGACGGCGGCGTCCACCTGGGCGAGGACGATGCGCGCGGCACCGACGCAGACGTTGCCGGCCGGGGTGAGTTCCACGTGTCGTGGTCCGCGCACCAGCAGGTCGACGCCGATCTCGGACTCGAGGTCGTGGATCTGGCGGGAGAGCGCGGGCTGTGCGACGCGCAGCGCCCGGGCCGCCTGCACGAAGGTGCCGGCGTCCGCAATCGCCACCAGGTAGCGCAGGTGCCTGAGCTCCATCGTGTCCCGCCGTGAGCGCGTGTTTGCCGTGGCGAAGGTACGGCTCGTGCGAACGCCCCGGAAGTCGCAGGCGCTGGCCGCGCCGGGCGAAACGGGGGAGGGGGTTGGGGCATGGGAAGGCTGACCACGAAGTATTGGTCCGGGAGCGCCGCTCGGCTGTAGAATCGGCACGACACGCCTTCCCGGGTGCCCGCCTGACGTGGCGCCGGCATTCTCCCCATTGAAATAGGGCATAGGGGTATATAACATATACCCACACAGGGTATAGTCCGGCTGCTGGGACGACCAGTTGGTCCCGGTGGCTGGGCATCAATTGCGAGGGAGGCTTCTCATGGAACGCACGACGCTGAAGATCGGTGGCATGAGCTGCATGCACTGCGTGGGCCGCGTGAACAAGACGCTGCAGCAGCTCGGTGTGCAGGTGGAGCAGGTGAAGATCGGCGAGGCGACCGTGGACTTCGATCCGGCGGTGGTGTCGGCGGAGCGGATCGCGCAGGCGCTGGCCGACGAGGGCTATCCCGTGGTGTCGTCCGCGCGGTAGCACGCCACGCATGGCAACGACGATCCGCATTCCCGTTTCCGGCATGACGTGCGCCGCCTGCCAGGCGCGCGTGCAGCGCACGCTGCAGAAGCAGGCCGGCGTGAGCGACGCGACGGTGAACCTCATGATGGCGAACGCCACGGTCACGTACGACCCGCAGGCCGTGTCGCCCGAGGTGCTGGTCGAGGCGATCCGCGACACGGGGTATGGCGCCGAGCTTCCGGCCGCCGGGCAGACGGCGTTCGAGGAGCAGGAGGCGCGCGACCGCGCGACGATCGAGGAGTTCCACGCGCTCCGGCGGAAGGCGATCGTGAGCGGCATCGTGGGCGTGGTGGCGATGGTGATCTCCATGCCGCTGATGTCGCAGCTTGCCAGGCAGTCGGGCGGGCACGGGATCACTGACCCGTTCATGCGCTGGGCGATGCGCGTGTTCGACCCGTTCTTCCACCGCGCGACGCCGTGGCTCTATGCGATCCCGGGGCGCGCCGTGGCCTGGGCGCTGCTCGTGGTGACGCTGGGCGTGATGGGGTGGGCAGGACGCCACTTCTATACAAGGGCGTGGTCGGCGCTGCGGCATGGCTCGGCGGACATGAACACGCTGGTGGCCGTGGGCACGGGCGCGGCGTTCCTGTATTCCGTGATCGCGACGGTGGCGCCGGAGTTCTTCCTGCGGCGCGGCGTGACGCCCGACGTGTACTACGAGGCCGTCATCATCATCACGGCGCTCATCCTCACCGGCAACGCGTTCGAGGCGCGCGCCAAGCGCAACACGGCGGCGGCCCTGCGGGCGCTGGTGGACCTGCAGCCGAAGACGGCGCGCGTGGTGCGCGACGGCGCGGAGCTGGACCTGCCGGTGGAGTCGGTGGTGCGCGGCGACGTCGTGGTCGTGCGGCCCGGCGAGCGCATCCCGGTGGATGGCGAGATCGTGAGCGGCTCGAGCGCGGTGGATGAGAGCATGCTCACGGGCGAGTCGCTGGCGGTGGCCAAGGCGCCCGGCAGCCGGGTGATCGGCGGGACGATCAACCGCACGGGCGCGTTCCAGTATCGCGCGACGACGCTGGGCGCGGACAGCGTGCTGGCGCAGGTCGTGAAGCTGATGCGCGATGCGCAGGGTTCGCGCGCGCCGATCCAGCGGCTGGCGGACCGCATCAGCGGCGTGTTCGTGCCGGTGGTGATCGGGCTTGCCGTGCTGACGTTCGGCATCTGGTACCTGACGGCGGACAGCGCACCGGCGGTGCGCGCGTTCGCGGCGGCGATCGCGGTGCTCATCATCGCGTGCCCGTGCGCGATGGGACTGGCCGTCCCGACGGCCGTCATGGTCGCCACGGGCAAGGGCGCCGAGCTCGGCGTGCTGATCAAGGGTGGCGAGGCGCTGCAGCGGGCGGGTGACGTGGACACCGTGGTGCTGGACAAGACCGGCACGGTGACCGAGGGGCGTCCGACCGTGACCGACGTGGTGCGGGCGGCAGGCGCGCGCGTGGACGAGCGCGAGCTGGTGCGCCTGGTGGCCTCGCTGGAGCGGAACTCGGAGCACCCACTGGCCGACGCGATCGTGAGCCACGCCAGGGCGCTGGGGCTCGCGCTCTCGACGGCGGAGGGATTCAGCGCGGTGGCGGGGCAGGGCGTGGTGGGCGTGGTGGACGGCGTCGCGCTCGCGGTGGGCAATGCGCGCCTGCTCACGGAGTATGGGCTGCAGCCGGGCACGCTCGCGGCCGACGTGGAGCGCCTGGCGTCGCGGGGGCGTACGCCGATGTACGTGGCTGCGGACGGCGCCGTGGTTGGCGTGCTCGCGGTCGCTGACCCGATCAAGCCGACATCGCGCGACGCCGTCGCGCGGCTGCGCGCCATGGGGCTGGATGTCGTGATGCTCACTGGCGACCACGGTGCGACGGCGCGCGCCATCGCGCAGGACGCCGGCATTGCACACGTGGTCGCGGACGTGCTGCCCGATGGCAAGGTGGCCGAGGTGCGGCGGCTGCAGGGCGCGGGGCACGTGGTGGCGATGGTGGGAGACGGGATCAACGATGCGCCCGCGCTGGCGCAGGCGGACATCGGCATGGCGATCGGCACGGGAACGGACATCGCCGTGGAAGCGGGCGACGTCGTGCTGATGCGCGGGGACCTGCGCGGTGCGGCACAGGCGATCGAGCTCTCGCGCCGGACCATGCGGACGATGAAGGAGAACCTCTTCTGGGCCTTCATCTACAACGTGATCGGGATACCGGTCGCGGCGGGGGCGCTGTACCCGGCGTTCGGGCTGCTGTTGAGCCCGATCCTGGCCAGCGCCGCGATGGCATTCAGTTCCGTGAGTGTGGTGACCAACAGCCTGCGGCTGCGCAGCGCGCGCATTGCATGAGGCAGTGCCCGCGCCGGCCGCGCCAGTTACGAGGAGAGCACGCATGACTGCGAAGCCCATGGATATCCCTGGCCAGGCCGAGACGGCGATGTGCGGGTGTGGGGCGCACGAGGCGGACGGCCGCAAGGCCATCGGCGTGGACGCCGAGATCAAGGTGCGCAACCTGAAGCGGCTGCGCCGGATCGAGGGGCAGGTGCGCGGCCTGCAGAAGATGGTGGAGGACGACCGCTACTGCGCCGACATCATGACGCAGATCTCGTCAGTGCACGAGGCGCTGCGGGCAGTCGGGCGCGAGCTCATGCGCAACCACCTCAAGCACTGTGCCGCCTCGGCCATCCGGTCGAGCGACGCGGAGGCCGAGGCGATGTACGACGAGCTCGTGGAGATGATGTACAAGCACAGCCGCTGAGCGGCGCTACCAGCGCCAGCCAACGAGGAAGTTGAAGCCGCGGTTCTTGACCGAGGCGTCCTTCGGGATGTCGCGGAACCCCCACTCGTACCGAATGCCGGCGATGAACTTCTGGCTGCCGGCCACGCGGAAGTCCCCGCCCACGCCGACCGTGGCGCCGTAGTCCACCGAGTTCAGGTCCAGGCCGCTGCAGTTCGTGGACATCGTGACGCCGGTGGCGGAGGCCGAGACGCTGCAGCCCGACTTGAAGGCCACGAACGGGCCGGCGAGCACGTGCGGCGTGAACATGCCGTTCATCTCGTCGCCGTTGAGCCGCAGGAGCACCGGGATCTCGACGTACGACAGCTTGATCTCCTCGGTGAACGGCGTGATGGTGGTGCCGCTCGTGTCGGCACCCTCGTACTTGGCGCCCTTCTGCGTGTACTGGACTTCCGCTTGCAGTGACCAGCGCGACTTCGGCCAGGCGTCCATCAGCACGCCGGCCATGAACCCGCTGCGGTACTTCGCGTCCTGCACGTCGCTTCCCTGCGCCGTGGTGTAGTTCCACGCGCCGAAGATGCCGAACGACGGCTGCCATTGCGCCTGTGCCATGGCGGCGCGCGCGCCGGCGGCCGTCACCATCAGGGCGACGATGGTGGCTCGCATTGCGCGTTGCATGATTCCTCCCTGTTGAATGATGACACCCGGTGGCGCAGCCCGACTGGGCGGCGCTCGCCGGTGGCGTGCATTGCACGCCTGCGAGCCGGGCGTTACCAGCGGAACCCGGCCAGCACGTTCAGCACTCGGTTCTTCTGCGTGGTGCGATCCACCACGTCGCGGCCGCCCCACTCATAGCGCACGCCCGTGATGAACGTGGTGCGCCCCATGCGGAAGTCGGCCCCAACGCCGGCAATCCCGCCGTAGTCGTTGTAGCGGAAGTCGCCGAAGTCGGTGCACGCGACCGGCGTGGGCACGCTGCTCGAGCCGCCGGAGACGCTGCATCCGGCCTTGAAGGCGAGGTACGGGCCGGCCAGCAGGTGCGGGGTGACGAGGCCGCCGAGCTTGTTGCCGTTCAGGCGCAGGAGCACCGGCACCTCGACATAATCGACGCGGACGTCGGCATTGAGCGGCGTGGGCACGATGGCCGCGGTGTCGCTGCGGATGCCCTTGGCTCCCTTCTGCGTGTACTGCACCTCGGCC
The DNA here is from genome assembly GCA_035549215.1 of Gemmatimonadaceae bacterium. GTDB lineage: Bacteria > Gemmatimonadota > Gemmatimonadetes > Gemmatimonadales > Gemmatimonadaceae > JAGWRI01. Next base: position 4,777 of record DASZRI010000128.1, read on the forward strand.
TGCACCGAGAAGCGCGCGCGGGGATACGCGTCGAGCATGGCGCCGGCCATGAAGCCGCTGCGCGCCTTGATGCTGCTGATGCCGGTGCCCTGCACGGTGGAGGAATTCCAGCCGGCAAGGACGCCGACGGCGGGGTGCCAATTGAGCTGGGCGACGGCGGGCGCCGGCAGCGCAGCGAGGGCCGTTGCTGCGGCAAGCGCAAGGAAGCGTGAACGTGCCATGAGTGCCTCCGCTGTGCGCGGGAACGGGGCGCGTCACGCGAATGGCGGACGCGCGCGAATGTGCGAAGCCCCGGGATGCATCGAAGGATGTGCGGCCCAATACGCGCGCCCGTCGGTGAACGCCTGAAAGGCTGTCGGGCGCGAGCGTTCGTCGCGCACGCAGCACATGTGGCACGGGCGTTCACGGCGCGTGCGCGCGTGACGGCGATGTGGCGCGCGCGCCCGTGCGGCGAATCCCGACGCCGGGACGGCTTGCGGTGCGTATCCTTGGGCCATCGCAACCCTGCACGCAGGAGGCGGCATGCTGTTCAGCGTCACGATGTTCCCCGTGGGTGGCGGCGAGTCGCTGCGGCGCCCGGTGGCACAGGTCGTGGATGAGATCGACAAGGCCGGGCTGCACTACGAGGTCTCGGGGATGGACACCGTGATCGAGGGCGACTGGGGCGACGTGATGCCCGTGCTGCAGCGCGCCGAGCAGGCGCTGCGGGGCGCGAACCGCCGCGTGTTCATGATGCTCGTGATGGACGACCGCGAGGGCGCGAAGAACCGGATACACGGCGCGGTGGAGGGCGTGGAGCGCGAGCTGCACCGCTCGGTGCACCACTGAGCGACCCGTTCAGCGCACGGCGCGATGCCGCGTGAGGCGCTGCAGGCGCAGGCGCTCCTCGCGCTCGCGCTCGTCCAGGTTGCGACGCACCGCTGCGATCTGCGCAGCAAGTGCGGGGGCCACGCGCTGCTCGAGCGTCCGCAGGCGACGCGTCGTGGTGGCGACGGCCTCACCCAGGCGGCGCACGCGCTGCTCACGCGGTGCGGCCTCGAGCAGCAGTTCGGCCAGCCGCTCGTACTCGTGCGCGGCGCTGGCCGTGTCGGGGCCGACGAACGCCGGCGCGAGCCCGCGCGCGTCGATCGTGCGCTGGAGCACCGGCCGGTCGAGCACATCGCTCACGGCGACACCCCACACCTGGGCCGGGCGCAGCTCCACGCGAATGTCGGACGAAGGCCAGCCCATCGGCGCGAGGCC
>DASZRI010000129.1:0-6766 GCA_035549215.1 Gemmatimonadaceae bacterium
TCGCTCGCCATCGACTTCGGATGGTCGATCTCGAAGACGATGTCGAACGTCGGAATCTTCTTCTCGACCAGGCCCCACTCGTCGACGCGACGCGCGCCCTCGAGCAGCAGCGACTCGGGGTTGATGGAGACCAGGAACTCCTGCTCCTCGGGCAGGACGTCGGCCTCGAAGTTGAACGTTCCCTGGTTCCACGTGAACAGGAAGTAGACCGCCTCCTCGATCTGCTCGCGGATGTGCTCCCGCAGCGCCTCGCGCGACAGGTGCCCCATGTCCATGAGCAGCTCACCCAGCCGCCGATCGCGCTGGTGGGCCTGCGCGTCGATCGCCTCCTGCAGCTGGGCCGGCGTGATGAGCCCGTTCTTCACCAGCAGGTCGCCCAGCCGGTCGCGGCGGTTGACGATGGACGCATAGGAGATGCGCCCCTTGTCGAAGTAGATGTAGCCGAAGTTGCTGCGGTGCGAGACGCTCAGGCATCCCGTCTTCTTCCCCATCGCCAGGAGCTGCAGGACGTCGGGAAGGCTGGCTTCCTTGAGGCTGCCCTTGATCGCCATGTCAGCGGGGCTCCTCGATCAGGCGCGCGGGGATGTCCGGCCAGTCCCACACCACCTTCTCGTCGTCCAGGAAGAAGACATCCGCCGCCGCGCGCACCACGGGCATGCCCGACACGGGCGTGCCCGCGCGCGCCTGCGGCTCGAGCTCGCCGCGCGCGATCGGCAGCGACAGCGGCGCGCCGACGGCGTCCGCGGCCGCGCTCAGGCGCTGCACGATGCCGATCAGCTCGCGCACGCTGTCCACCGGCCGGTCCGCCAGGTACGCGACCAGTTCGTCGAGCTCCGCCGGCGCCACGCCGTGCACGAAGCGACGGTAGAGCTGCGCGCGCAGCTCGCGGTCCGGGGGCTGGATCTCCACCACCAGCCCGCCCTCGAAGCGCGACCGCAGGCGTTCCTCGAGCCCGGTGATCTCGCGCGGCGGGCGGTCACTGGCCAGGACGATCTGGCGTCCCGCCGAGTGCAGCGCGTTGAAGACGTGGAAGAGCTCGTCCTGCGTGCGCTCCTTGCCCGCCACGAACTGCACGTCGTCGAGCAGCAGCGCATCCACGTCGCGATAGCGCGCGCTCCAGCGCTCGACGGCGCCGTCGCGCAGGGCCGCGATCAGCTCGTCGATGAACGCCTGCGCGCCGATGCACGCCACCGCCGCGGTGCCGCGGCTCGCGGAAACCAGCTCATTGCCCAGCGCGTTCAGCAGGTGCGTCTTGCCCACGCCGCTCGGCCCGACGATGAACAGCGGGTTGTAGCGCCTGCCCGGCGCCTCGGCCACCGCGTCCACCGCGCGCACGGCCATGTGGTTCGACACGCCGATCTCGAAGCCCGCGCGCGAGTACTCCACCGACGGCCCCGGCAGCGGGATCGCGCCCGTGCGCGCGCGCTGCACCACGGCCTCGGCCTCGCGCAGCCGCTCTGGGTCGCGGAACACGGGATTGCCGGCCAGCGTTGCATCGAGCCCGATGGCCTGCTGCTCCAGCTCCTTGAGGTGTGCCGCTGCCGCACCGAAGCCGCGAAGCACGGCGTCGTAGTTCGGCGGCGCTTCCGGCTGCTCCAGCAGTCGCTCCAGCGCCGACGTGCGGAAGCCCTCCCCGTTCCAGCGCGCGATCGTCTCGGCCACGCGCAGGCGCCACTCTTCCACCGACTGTGCCACGGCGCTGGCGATGTCCGACACGAAGCTCTGGAAGTCCAGCGCGTTGCCCGAGCGCGCCGGGGGGACCGATGGCGCATCCGGCGTGCCCGACAGCGAGGCATCGGTCATGTCGCTGAGCACCGCGAGCACGTCCTCGGTGCGCACCTGCTCGTCGCCCAACGCCTGGTAGGCGATGAGGCGGTTGAGCGCGCCCTGCAGCTCGCGCACGTTGCGGAACTCCAGCCGCGCCAGCTCCTCCACCACGCCGGGCCGGAAGCGGACGCCGCGCTCCTCCGCCTTGGCGCCCGCGATCGCCACGCGCGTCTCGAAGTCGGGGATGCCGATGTCCACGATCAGCCCGCCCGTCATGCGCGAGATCAGCCGCGCGTCCACGTCGGGGATCTCGACCGGCGGCCGGTCGCTCGTCATCACGATCTGCCGCCCGCCCCCCTGCATCGCCGTCACGAGGCGCAGCAGCTCCGTCTGCGTCTCGCCATGCCCGGCCAGGAACTGCACGTCATCGATCAGCAGCACCTGCACGTCGTCGAACCGCTGGCGGAACGCCGCATGCTGGCCCGCCTCCACCGCGGCGTGGAACTCGGCGACGAATTCCTCGAGCGTGAGGTACTCCACCCGAATGCCCGGGTGTGCCTGCAGCGCCTGGTTGCCGATCGCCGCCAGCAGGTGCGTCTTGCCCAGCCCCGACGCGCTGTAGATGAACAACGGGTTGTAGTTCTGCCCGGGCGCCTCGGCGGCCGCGCGCGCGGCGGCCACGGCCAGCTTGTTGGCCGCGCCCACGACGAAGTTGTCGAACCGGAGTCGCGCGTCGAGCGGCACGCCTTACCTCGCGCCCCCGCCCGGCGTACTCAGTCGCTTGAGCACGAGCTCCGAGATGCCGCGCAGGGTCTCGAACACGCCGGGCCCGTGCAGGGCGTCGGCCGGGAAGTCGGGGACGCCGCGGAAATTGATCGCATCCGCCAGCTCCTCGGTGGAGAGGATCAGGTCGCGCGGCAGGTCCTGCTTGTTGTACTGGATCACGAGCGGGATGCTGCGCACGTCCACGCCCTGCTCCGCCAGGTTCGCATGCAGGTCCTGGAAGCTCTCGATGTTCTCGTCGAGCTGCCGCGCCTGGCTGTCGGCCACGAACACGACACCGTCGGCGCCCTGCAGCACGAGCTTGCGCGTCGCCTGGTAGTACACCTGTCCCGGCACCGTGTAGAGCTGGAACCGCGTCGTGAACCCCGAGATGGTGCCAAGGTCGAGCGGCAGGAAGTCGAAGAACAGCGTGCGGTCCGTCTGCGTCGCCAGCGACACCATCTTCCCTTTGCGATCGTCCGGCACCTGCCCGTAGATGTAGTGCAGGTTCGTCGTCTTGCCGGACCGGCCCGGCCCGTAGTAGACGATCTTGCAGGTGATCTCGCGCGTGGCGTAGTTGACGAGTGACACGAGGCGATGAGTGGGAGGGTCGGTCAGGCCCGGCCGAACAGCGCGGCCAGGTTGCGGTTCAGGTCCCGTTCGAAGTTCTCCGCCAGGGCGGGAGCCGCGGGCGCGGCCTCCGCCGGCGCCGCAGACATCAGATTTGTGACCAGCTCCCCGAAGTACATCCGCACCAGCCCCAGGGAGCTCTCGCTGCCGAACACCGTGAGGAAAATGTACGGCCCCCGCGGCGTTCGCGCCTCGGCCAGGAACACCTGGCGCTCCTCCCCCGCGTGGTGCAGCCCGGTGAAAGGGCGCCCATCGAGCATCTTCCCCAGCTCGGACGCCGACGCGTTGATCGCCGCGGCCAGGGCGCACGCCGACATCACGTCCACGGAGCGCGTGAACCCGTGCTGCGCCAGCACCTGGCCGCTCGGGTGCAGCAGCAGGGCCAGCGAGACGCGCGCGTCGTCCACGAACCGGGCCAGCGGCCCCTCGATCCACGACTCCACGGCGTGCGTCGTCATGCCAGCCCCTCCACCGCGCGCAGCATCTCCACCCGCACGAGCCCCACGTTCGCGTTCGGCGAGGTCGCCACCACGAGGACGAGGGCATTCCGGCCGGCCATGCACAGGCGCCCCTGCTCCGCGTCCATCTGCAGGAAGTGGACGCCGCCCAGCCCGGCCGCGTGCGCCGACTGCCGCGCCTTGCGGTAGAGCGACGCGGCCAGCGCCGCGATCCGGTCGCCGTCCTGCCCGAACTGGAGGATCGCATCGACGATCATCCCCTCGTGCTCGTCCACGACCAGGCTGGCCACGACGCCGCGCTGGCGGGTGAGCGCGCCGAGCATCTCGGCGAACGGCGACCCGCTCATGCGGTGCCTCCCAGCCAGGCGGCCGCGCGCGCCACGCACCGGGCGAGCAGCCGGCGCAGGTGGCCGAGCGGCGTCGCGCGCGACGCCGCGACGACGAGCAGCCCGTCCTGCACCGTGGGCGCCATGGCGACCGCCGCGGATTCCGTCTCGAACACGATGGACGTCCACGCCCCGATCCCGAGGTGCCGCGTGGCGCGACTGGCCTCGTCGGACACGCCGCTCAGCGCCGCGCCGATTTCCGGCGCGACGTCGCGGCCCGACTCGGTGAGGTAGAGCCCGCCCAGCACCATGCCGCCCGGATCGAGCAGGATGGCCGTCTGGTCGTCACCATCGAGAGAGTCCGCAAAGAGCGCGCGCGGATCGTGCGGGTCGTAGGCGGCCTCGGCGGCGGCGACGTCGGACGCATGCAGCGCGCCGGTGCTGCGGCGCACGGTTTCCAGCGCGGCGCCGATGCCGGCGTCCGCGGCCTCGCCCTGCGCAGCACGCTGCAGCCACGCTTCCGCCTCGGGAAACCGGCCCTGCTGGTAGCACACGAACGCCAGCCCCTTGAGCGCGCCGGCGTGCTCGGGGGCGAGGCGCAGCGTCATGTCCCACTCGTCGAACGCGCGCTCGAGCTCGCCGCGATCCACGCAGATGCGCGCCAGGAGGTCGTGCGCGTCGGCCAGGTGCGGGTGGCGCTCGAGGCCACGCAGCGTCACGCGCAGCGCATGCTCATGCTGCCCCTGGCGCCGGAGTGCCTCGCCCAGGGGGAGGAACGCCAGGCTCGCGGGATCGTGCGCCAGCTCGTCGCTCCAGCGACGGAGGTCGTCAGCCATCGGCGTGCGCCTCCATCAGGGTGACGAGCCGGGCCACGGTATCAATGGCGGCACGGGCGCGCGCGGCTTCCGCGCCCGTCGGCGCGAGGCGCAGGAAGTGCTCCCAGCTCGCGCGCGCGCCGGCAAAGTCGCCGATGCGCACCGCCGCGAAGCCGAGGTCGAGGTGCACGCGCGGCGTGAGCGGGTCATCCCGCACCGCGTGGCGCAGTTCCTCCACGGCCTCGTCATGGCGCTCGAGCTGGCCGAGGATGCGCGCGGTGAGCAGGCGGGCCGGCGTCCCGCTCGCGCCCACGGCGGCTCGGGCGAGCCCGAGCGCCTTCACCACGTCGCCGGCGCCCAGCGCGGCGCGCGCGTCGGCGAGCGCCGTGTCCTCCGACGGATCGGGCACCGTCATCGCGACGCTGCTCCGCCGGCGTGGCACCTGCAGCTCGATCACGCCCGTCGTGACGAGGCCGTAGGCCACCTTGGCGATCTCGAAGTCGCTGCGTCCCATGGCCGAGGCAATGCCGTGCAGGTCCAGCACGCCGTCGATCATGGTGAGCATCTCCCACTCGTGGGGCAACAGGTCGAGCTGCGGGCCGTGGTCATCGCTCACCGCAGCGAGCACGGGGATGACCTGCAGGTTAGGCACCTTGTCGGCGATGCGCGACCACTCGTCGATGCGGCGCGCGCTCTCCATGAGCAGCGACTCGGTGGACACGGCCACGCGCGGATCGCGCGGCAACTCCGATGCCGGCCGCTCCTCGAACGAGAAGAATCCCTCGCGCCACGACATGAGCTCGAACACGGCGGCCTCGAGCTGCTCGCGCAGCAACCGCTCCACCTCGCGCTGCGCGATGATGCGCGCCTCGATGAGCGCATCCGTGACCTGCACGTCGGTGGCGCCGGGGCCGCAGCGCGCGCGGGCCGCGGCCAGGTCGGCCTCGCTCACGCGCCCGCCCTTGGTGAGCAGGCGGTCGAGCGACGACGGCTTGCTGCGCACGCTGGCCTGCACCACGCGGCCGTTGTCGAAGTGGACGGTGCCCTCGTCGTCGCGCAGCTCGGACGTGACGCGCAGCGTGCCGGTCTTCCGGCTCAGGTCCAGGAGCTGGAAGACGTCGTGGATGCCGAGTTCGCGAAGCGGGCCCTCGATCGCCATCAGCGGGCGCCCTCCCGGATCCGTTCCGCGAAGATCCGCTGCAGGTCCGTCGCGGAGCGCATCTCGCGACGGGCGCGGCGCGCGTAGTCGCTGGCCGGCGCGAGCGCGATCACGCGCTGCCACCGCTCCATGGCCTCGCGGAAGCGGTGCTGCTCCGCCAGCTGCACGCCGTCGTGGTACAGCGCGCCCACGTGGTCGGGATCGAAGCGGAGCACGCGCGTGAAGGCATGCACGGCGTCGCCCTTGCGGCCGAGCGCGAGCAGCGTCTCGCCGAGCGCGATGAGCGCGTCGAAGTGGTAGGGGTCGGCGGTGAGCAGGTCGATCAGGAGCGGCAGCGCGTCGTCGGCACGCCCGGTGGCCCGCCGCAGCGAGGCCAGCTCGAGCAGCGCATCGGCGTACGTGGGCACCGCGTCCAGCGCGGCGAGCAGCTCTTCCTCGGCCTCCCGCAGCTGCCGCTTCTCCATCAGCACGCGGGCCAGGTGCAGCCGCACCACGGCGTAGTGCGGGTCGAGCGCGAGCGCATGGCGGTACGCCGTGATCGCGCCCTCCAGGTCGCCCAGCCGCCGCGCGATGTCGCCCATGTGCTGGTGGACGTCGGCGCGCATCGGCGCGACGCGGCGCGCGGTGTCGAGCGTGGCCAGCGCCGCAGCCGGGTCGCCGGACTCCGCACGCACCGCGGCGGCCAGCATGAGCGTCTCGATGTCCTCCGACGCCAGCAGCACGAGGTGCTCCACCAGCGGCCGTGCTTCCGCCGCCTGGCCCATCCGCAGGAGGGCCGTGGCTTCACCCATCATTGCGCGCACGTGCGACGGGTCGGCTCGGCGCGCATCGCGGTAGCGGTCGAGCGCC
>DASZRI010000130.1:0-8864 GCA_035549215.1 Gemmatimonadaceae bacterium
AACTTGTTTCGCCCCGCGCCGCACGGCAGCTTTCCCAGGCTATGGCCGAGGACACCCTCAAAGTTCGCGGCGCGCGCGAACACAACCTCCGCAACATCGACGTCACGATCCCGCGCGACCGGCTGACGGTCGTCACCGGGCTGTCCGGGTCGGGCAAGTCCTCCCTGGCGTTCGACACCATCTACGCCGAAGGCCAGCGCCGCTACGTCGAGTCGCTCTCCGCCTACGCGCGCCAGTTCCTCGGGCTCATGGAGAAGCCCGACGTGGACTCCATCGAGGGGCTCTCGCCCGCCATCTCCATCGAGCAGAAGAGCGCGGGGCACAATCCCCGGTCCACCGTCGGCACCGTCACCGAGATCTACGACTACCTGCGCCTGCTGTACGCGCGCGCCGGCACGCCGCACTGCCCCAACTGCGGGCGCCCGGTGCAGCGCCAGAGCGCGGGGCAGATCGCCGACGTCGTCCTCTCGTGGCCGGCGGACTCCCGCATCGAGATCCGGGCCCCGCTCGTGCAGGGGCGCAAGGGCGAGTTCCGCGAGCTGTTCGAGGCCGTGCGCAAGCAGGGCTTCATTCGTGCGTGGGTGGACGGCGAGCTCATCGAGGTCGCCTCGCCCCCGAAGCTGAATCGCCGCCAGAACCACGACATCTCCGTCGTCGTGGACCGCACGGCGGTGCGCGCCGACGACCGTGGCCGCCTGGCCGATTCCATCGAGACGGCGCTCAAGCTGGCCGAGGGACTCGTCGAGGTGCACAACGCCAGCTCCGGCGCGACCGAGATCTTCTCCGAGCGGTACGGATGCCCCAACTGCGGCATCTCGCTCCCCGAGCTCGAGCCGCGCCAGTTCTCCTTCAACTCGCCCTTCGGCGCCTGCCCCGAGTGCGGCGGCCTCGGGACCAAGCGCCGCGTGAGCGAGCAGCTCGTCCTTGGCGACCCGCGCATCTCGATCCTCGAGGGCGTCGTGCTCCCCTGGGGCGAGCCGACCGGCAACCTCCGCAAGGTCGTGCTGCCCGCGCTGGCGCGGCAGTACAAGTTCGAGCTCAACACCGCGTGGGGCGACCTGCCCGGGTCCGTGCGCGACGTGCTCCTGCACGGCGACGCCGGCAAGTCCGGCGCGCGCAAGGGCGACGCGGCGTGGGAGGGGATCATCGCCAACGTCGAGCGCCGCTACGAGGAGACGAGCTCCGACGCCGTGCGCCTCGAGCTCGACGAGTACATGCTCGCCGTGCCATGCCCGGCCTGCAACGGCCGCCGGCTCAAGCCCGAGGCCCTCGCCGTCACCATCTCCGGCCGCAACATCGGCGACGTGGTCGAGATGTCCATCGCCGAGGCGCGCGTCTTCTTCGATGACATCCGCGTGCGGAAGCCCGGCACCCCGGGCCTCGATCCCGAGATCGCCGGGCCGATCCTCAAGGAAGTACGCGAGCGCCTGCGCTTCCTGGATGACGTCGGGCTCGACTACCTCACGCTCGGCCGTTCCGCGGAATCGCTCTCCGGCGGCGAGGCGCAGCGCATCCGGCTCGCCACGCAGATCGGCTCGCGCCTGGTCGGCGTGCTGTACATCCTCGACGAGCCGAGCATCGGGCTCCACCAGCGCGACAACGCGCGGCTGCTCGCCACGCTCGAGCAGCTCCGCGACCTCGGCAACACCGTCATCGTCGTCGAGCACGACGAGGAGACGATGCGCGCGGCCGACTACCTCATCGACCTCGGGCCCGGGGCGGGGAAGCACGGCGGCACCGTGATCGCCTCCGGCACCGTGGACGAGGTGCTCCGCACGCCCACGTCGCTCACTGCCAAGTACCTCAGCGGCGAAATGCGCATCGAGGTGCCCGCCGCCCGGCGTCCCGTGGACCGCGAGCGCGTGATCCGCATCGAGGGCGCCACGGAGCACAACCTGCGCGACGTGAGCGCCGAGATCCCGCTCGGGCTGTTCGTGACGGTCACCGGCGTCTCCGGCTCGGGCAAGTCCACGCTCGTCGAGGATATCCTGCACCGCGCACTGGCGCGCCACTTCTACCGGGCGCGCGTCATCCCCGGCCGCCACCGGCGCATCACCGGGCTCGAGCACATCGACAAGGTCATCGATATCGACCAGAGCCCCATCGGCCGCACGCCGCGGTCCAACCCGGCCACATACACCGGCCTCTTCACGCCCATCCGCGAGCTCTTCGCCGAGATGCCCGAGGCGAAGATCCGTGGCTATGGCCCCGGGCGCTTCTCGTTCAACGTGAAGGGCGGCCGCTGCGAGGCGTGCCAGGGCGACGGCCTCGTCAAGATCGAGATGCACTTCCTGCCGGACGTGTACGTGCCGTGCGAGGTGTGCAAGGGCAAGCGCTACAACCGCGAGACCCTCGAGGTCCGGTTCCGCGGCCTCGCCATCTCCGACGTGCTCGAGCTCACCGTCGAGGACGCGCTCGAGTTCTTCGAGAACCAGCCGCGCATCCACCAGAAGCTGCAGACGCTCTCCGACGTCGGCCTTGGCTACGTGCACCTCGGCCAGAGCGCGACCACGCTCTCCGGCGGCGAGGCGCAGCGCGTCAAGCTCGCCAGCGAGCTCTCCAAGCGCGACACGGGTCGCACGCTGTACATCCTGGACGAGCCCACCACCGGCCTGCACTTCGAGGACGTGCGGCTCCTCCTCGACGTGCTGCACCGCCTCGTCGATCGCGGCAACACCGTGCTCGTCATCGAGCACAACCTCGACGTCATCAAGACGTCCGACTGGATCCTCGACCTCGGCCCCGAGGGCGGAACGCGCGGCGGCACCATCGTCGCCGCCGGCACGCCCGAGGACGTCGCGGCCACGCCCGCGTCCCACACCGGGCAGTTCCTCAAGCCGTTGCTCACCCGCCCGCGCCGCCCCGGTGCGCGGAAGGCGGGGTGAGCGGGGCACCGTGAGCACGCATGGTTTCGCTGCTTGATATCATCGGGCCCGTCATGGTCGGGCCCTCATCCTCGCACACCGCCGGCGCCTGCCGGCTCGGCCTGCTCGCGCGCTGCCTCGTGGGCGGCACCCCGGATCGCGCGCGCATCGAACTGCACGGCTCGTTCGCCCGCACCGGCGAGGGCCACGGCACCGACAAGGCCATCGTCGGCGGGCTGATGGGCTTCCGCCCCGATGACGACCGCATCCGCACCGCGCTCGAGATCGCCGAGCGCGAGGGCCTCGACTACACCTTCGACAAGACCACGATCGACGACGATGCGCACCCGAACACCACGCGCATCACCGTCGAGCGCGGCGACCGCCGCTCGGTCATGGTCGGCTCGTCGCTCGGGGCGGGCCGCGTGCTCGTCACGGAGATCGATGGCTATCCGGTCGAAGTCACCGGCAACCACCCGACCATCGTCCTCGTCGCCGAGGACATCAAGGGCTCCATCGCCCGCATCGCCGGCCTCCTCGCCGACGACGGGATCAACATCGCGACCCTGCGGCTCACGCGAAAGCACCGTGGCGGGGATGCGTTCATGGTCATCGAGGTGGATGAGACGCCGGGCGAACCGGTGCGCGACCACATCCGCTCGCTTCCGTGGGTGCGCTGGGCCTTCCGCCTCGACAAGGTGAGCGCCTGACATGTACCGCTCCCTCATCGAAGCCATCCGCGACGCCGAGGCGCAGGGCATCTCGCTCTCGCGGCTTGCGCTCGACACCGAAGCGCGCGACCAGGGCCGCCCCGTACAGGAAATCCGCGACGCACTGCGCCGTGCCCTCGCCGTCATGCGCGGCGCCATCGACCAGGGCGCCACGGGAGACCTGCGCTCCAGCTCCGGCCTCGTCGGCGGCGATGCCGCCAAGCTGCGCACGGAAACGCCGCCCGTCATCGGGCCGCTGTTCCGCGATGTGCTCATGCGCGCGGTGGCCGTGCAGGAAGTCAACGCGGCCATGGGCGTGATCGTCGCGGCGCCCACGGCGGGCGGCGCGGGCGTGCTCCCAGCCGTGCTCACCGGGCTCGCGGCCGCGCACCACGTGCCCGATGACCGGCTCGTGGACGCGCTCGCCACGGCGGGGCTCATCGGTGCCGTCGTCGCCGAGCGCGCCTCGCTCTCCGGCGCCGAGGGGGGCTGCCAGGCGGAGACCGGCGCTGCTGCCGGCATGGCCGCCGGTGCCGCCACCGAGATGCTCGGTGGTACGCCCACGCAGGTGGGGCATGCCGTCGCGCTCGCGCAGCAGGCGACCCTCGGCCTCATCTGCGATCCGCTTGGCGGCCTCGTCGAGCTGCCGTGCGTGTTCCGGAACGCGACCGGGGCCGCGATCGCGCTCGCCGCCGTGGAGATGGCGCTCGCCGGGGTGACGTTCGCGATCCCGTCCGACGAGGTGATCGACGTCATGGGCGAGATCGGCCGCGAGATGGACGTGCGCTATCGCGAGACCGCGGGCGGCGGGCTCGCGGCCACCCCCACCGGCCGGCGCCTGGCGCGCGAACGCCTCACGCAGATCAAGCGCGCCCCGTGACGGCATGACGCTCGCCGAGCTCGTGCGCAGCCTGCTCAAGCCGCAGTACGTGTTCCGCCCCGTGCAACTCGTGCGGCGGGTCGCCTGGCGGTCGCAGCGACGCGGCGAAAGAACCGTGACGGCGCCGCTCGCGTGGGGCATGCCCATCACCTGCTTCGCCGGCGATTCCATCGGCCTCGGCATCCAGCAGCTCGGCGTGTTCGAGCTCACGGTGTCGGAGGCCCTCTGGCGCCTGGCCGAGCCGGGCGAGACGGCGCTCGATGTCGGCGCGAACGTCGGCCAGATGACGGGGCTGCTGTCGTTGCGACTGGGCCCCTCCGGCCGCGTCATCGCCTTCGAGCCCGGCGCCGAGGTGCGCGACCTGCTCGAGCGCAACGTCGCCGCGTGGCGCGCCGGCTGGCCGGTGGCCCGCACCGACGTGGAATCCGCCGCGCTCTCCGACCATGATGGCGAGGGTGAACTGCTCATCCCGCCGTACTATGAATGGAACCGCGGGCTGGCCAGCGTCGCCGCGGACCACGCGCCGGCAGGAGGCGAGCGACGGCGCATCCGCCTCGCACGGCTCGATTCCGTCGTGCCCGACCGTGTCGCCGTCGGCGTGATGAAGGTGGACGTCGAGGGACACGAGCGCGCCGTGCTTCAGGGCGCCCAGGCGCTGCTTGCGGCGCACCGGATACGCGACATCGTGTACGAGGACCACGGCGGCTATCCCACGGACGTGTCACGGATCCTCGAGTCCCACGGCTACCACGTCTTCAGCCTGCGCTCGCGCCTGTGGGGTCCCCGGCTGGAACCTGCCGATGGCACGACGACGGCTCCGGCGTGGGAGTCCCCGAACTTCGTCGCCACGCTGGACCCGCTCCGCGCCCGCACGCGCCTCGCCCCCCGTGGCTGGCGCGTCCTGGGCGCGAGGCGGGCGTGAGCACCGTTGCCCGGCCCCCCGCCCGACGGTACCTTGACCGCAGGTCGTTGAAACGCGCCGGCCACCGGTCCGTACGGGTAGACACAGGCATCATCGGACTACGCCATGGTCACCAGGGAAGAAATCGAGGGCTTTCTCGACCGGCTGGGCGTCGAGGGAGCCACACACAGCGAGATCGAGCCCGGGCTGTGGGTCATCAAGCCGGGCGGCGAGCAGGACTTCGACGTGGTGGTGCACTACTCGCCCCCCGTCCTGATCCTGCGCGTCAAGATCATGACCCTGCCCCGGAGCAACGGCTCCGTGGCCACGCTCACGCGCCGCCTGCTCGAGCTCAACGCCAGCGACCTGGTGCACGGCTCGTACGGCATCCAGGGGGACTCGGTCGTCCTCACCGAGGCAATCGAGCTCGAGCACCTCGACTACGAGGAGTTCCTGGCGAGTTACGAAAGCATGACCCTCGCGCTCGCGTCCCACATGCGCGAGCTCGGCTCGTACCGTGAGGCACACTGAACCATGGGCATCTTCGACAGGTTCTCGCAGCTCCTGCGCTCGAACATCAACGATCTGATCTCCCGGGCCGAAGACCCGGAGAAGATGCTGAACCAGATCCTGGTGGACATGCGCTCGCAGCTCGCCAAGGCCAAGCAGCAGGTGGCCTCCGCCATCGCCGACGAGAAGCGCCTGCGCGACCAGGCGGACGCCGAGTACAAGCAGGCCCAGGACTGGGAACGTCGCGCCGTGCTTGCGGTGCAGGAAGGCCGCGACGACCTCGCCAAGCAGGCCCTCGTGCGCCAGGCCGAGCACGTCAACCACGGCCAGCAGCTCGAGCAGACCTGGGAAGCGCATCGCCTCGAGACCGAGAAGCTCAAGAACTCCCTGCGTGACCTCAACGACAAGATCGAGGAGGCCAAGCGCAAGAAGAACCTCCTCATCGCCCGGCAGCGCCGCGCCCAGGCGCAGCAGCGCATCGCCGAGACGATGTCGTCGCTCTCCGAGAAGTCCGCGTTCGAGGCGTTCAATCGCATGGAAGAGCGCATCGAGCAGAACGAGCGCCAGCTCAAGGCGTCCGCCGAGATCGACGAGGAGATCACCGGCGACACCCTGCAGAACCAGTTCCGCCAGCTCGAGCGCGGTGCCGCCGGCGGCAACGTGGACATGCAGCTGCTCGCGCTCAAGCAGAAAATGGGCCTGCTCCCCGCCAGCGCCACGCCGCAGGCACGGCAGCTCGGCGCCGGGGCTGACGCCGAGACGGTGTCGGCCGAGATCGAGGACGCGGACGAGAAGAAGCACAGTTGAGCACCGACGAGGTCCGGCGCTTCCGCTTCGCGCCGATTCTCACGGCGACGGTCCTGACGGTCCTGCTGCTCTGGCTCGTCGGCACCGTCGCCGATGTGCTGATGCTGCTGTTCCTGGGCGTGCTGCTCGCGCTCTACCTGAACGCGCTCGCTGACACGCTCCACCGGCGCCTGCACGTCCCCCAGCACCTGTCGTTCATCAGCGCGCTGCTCGCCAGCCTGGGCGCGCTCGTGCTGCTGTTCTCCATCCTCGTTCCGCCCGTCGTCGCGCAGACGCAGGAACTGCTCAAGGTCCTGCCACAGTACCTGAACATCTGGGAAGCGTACTTCGAGACGGTGGCCATGCGCATCCCGGGGCTCAGCGAGGTCATCCGCCCCGGGCAGCACAGCATCGTCGTCGCCCTGTACGAGCAGGCCGCCGGCGTGGTGCAGGGCGTGCTGCCCAAGGTGTTCGCAGGGCTGCACGCCGCCATTGACGTCTTTTCCGTCGGCGTGATGGCCATCTACCTCGCGCTGCACCCGGCGACGTACATGGACCTCGTGGTCTCCCTGTTCCCGCCGGGACACCGCGCCGCCACCCGCGACACGCTGCACGAGCTCGGCGACACGCTCCGCGCCTTCATCGTCGGCCAGCTCCTCACGATGACGGTGCTCGGCATCCTGACCGCCATCGGTTTGTACATCCTGGGTGCGCCCTACGCGCTCACCTTCGGCGTGTTCACCGGCCTCGTCGCCATCGTGCCCTTCTTCGGCACGCTGCTCTCCACCACGCTCCCCGCGCTCTTCGTCCTCACCACGCCCAACGGCGGCGTGCGCGCGCTCATGGTCCTCGGCCTCGGCGTCGTGATCCACCTCATCGAGGGCAACGTCGTCGCCCCGATGGTCATGTCCCGCAAGGTGGACCTCCCGCCCGTGCTGAGCATCCTCGGTGTCCTCATCATCGGCGAGCTCCTCGGCCCCGTCGGGCTGCTCATCGCCGTGCCCACCATCTGCGTGGTCATGGTGCTCGTGAAGCGCATCCTCCTGCACGGCGTCTACAAGACCGGCGATATTGTGGACGGCGCCCTGGCGCCGGTGGTCATCTCCACCGCGCCCCCGACGGCGCCGCCACCCCCAGCCAGCTGACGTCCGCACGATGCCACGCGACCCGCGCTTCCTGATCCTCGCTGAAGGCTTCTTCAACCCGCTGCGCTCCAAGACCGCCAACGCCTGCATCCGCTACTCGCCGCAGCGCGTGGCCGCCGTCCTCGATTCCACCCAGCGCGGCAAGACCGCCGCGCACGTGCTCGGCTTCGGCGACGGCATCCCCGTCGTCGGCTCGTTCGACGAGGGGCTGGCGCACAAGCCGAATGCGCTGCTCATCGGCATCGCGCCGCCGGGCGGACAGCTCCCGGCGGAGTGGCGCGCCGTGATCCTCCGCGCACTGGACGACGGCCTCGACGTCTGGAGCGGGCTCCACTTCTTCCTCGGCGACGACGCCGAGTTCGCCGCCCACGCCGCGAAGACCGGCGCGACGATCCACGACCTGCGCCGGCCCCCCGCCGACCTGCAGGTCGCGGCCGGCCGCGTGCGTGAGGTGGACGCCACCGTAATCCTCACCGTCGGCACGGACTGCAACATCGGCAAGATGACCGCCGCGTTGCAGCTCCTGGACGGTGTGCGCGCCCGCGGCCATCGCGTCGCGTTCGCCGGCACGGGACAGACGGGCATCCTCGTGGACGGCAAGGGCATCAGCGTGGATGCCGTCGTCGCCGACTTCATCGCCGGCGCCGCCGAGCGCCTCGTGCTCGAGTCCGCGCACGACGCCGACATCGTGCTCGTGGAAGGGCAGGGCTCCATCATCCACCCGAGCTATTCCGGCGTCACGTACGGCCTGCTCCACGGCTCCATGCCGCACGCGCAGGTCATGTGCGCACAGCCCACGCGCACGGCCATCCGCAATCACGAGTGGATGCCGATCCCGCCGCTTCCCGAGTTCATCCGGATGTGCGAGCGCGTCGCGCTGCGCCCGGCGCCGGTGATCGCCGTCGCGCTCAACACGTTTGACCTCGACGACGCGCAGGCGCGCGACGCGGTGGCGCGCGTCGCCGACGAGACGGGGTTGCCCACCACCGATCCCGTGCGCTTCGACCCCGCGCCGATCGTCGAGGCAATCGACGCCTTCCACCGGAACCGCGCGCGGTAGCGCGTTCC
>DASZRI010000131.1:0-5280 GCA_035549215.1 Gemmatimonadaceae bacterium
GGAGCGCGGCGACCGGACCGCGCAGGTGGCCCCCGCGACGGTGGGCGGGACGCCGGACGCGCAGGGTCGCTGGCCGCATCCGTCCGCGTGGGACGTTGGCGGTGACGTCCGGGCGCTGCTCGTCCCGCTGCAGGTGCGAGCTCGCCCCGTCGGCGTCCTGCGCATCTCGCACCAGGAGCCGATCGCGCTCGACCCGGCGCAACGGCAGTTCCTGGACGCGCTGGCGTACTACGCCGCGCTGGGCGTCGAGCGTGTGCGGTTGAGCGCCGAGGCCGAGCGGGCGGAGGCCCTGCGCCAGGCGGACCAGCTCAAGGACGCGCTGATTGCGGCGGTGTCGCACGACCTGCGCACGCCCCTCACGACGATCAAGGCCGCGGCGCATGCCCTGGCCGAGCGCGGCACGGCAGATGCGACGGCCATCGAGGAGGAGGCGGACCGCCTGAATCGGATGGTGGCGGACCTCCTGGATCTCTCGCGCCTGAATACGGGCGCCCTGCCATTGCGCATCGAGCTCAACATGGCGGACGAGATCGTGGCGGCGGCGACGCGCAGCGTACGCGCCCTGGCGCAGGGGCGCGAGGTGCGGGTGCACGCGTCGGGCGAGCTGCTGGCCGCGAGCTGCGACCTGGTGCAGTCGGTGCGCGTGCTGGTGAACCTGCTCGAGAACGCGCTCAAGTACTCGCCCGCCGGCGCGGGCGTGGACGTGGACGTCGCGCGGGTGGACGGCCGCCTGCAGCTCCGGGTCGGCGATCGCGGCGCGGGGATCCCCGCGGGCGAGCGCGAGCGGGTGTTCACGCCGTTCTACCGGCCGCCGGGGACGCCGCCCGACGTCGGCGGCGCCGGCCTCGGCCTCGCGCTTGCGCGGCGCGGGGCCGAGGCCGAAGGGGGGCGCGTGTGGCATGAAGACCGCCCGGGCGGCGGGAGCGTCTTCGTGTTCGAGCTGCCCGCGGCCGAGGTGCCGCAGCTCGACGCCACGGCCTGACCCCACCCGCGCCGCCACGCGGAGGCGGCGCGGCGCGCGCCGGGCCTCCACCGTGGCGTTAATGCGATTTTCACGCGCCCCGGCACAGAGTTCGCTCGTACACCGTGCGGGACCACCCGCGGGAGTCACGAGCCGTGTCCGACCTGCTCTATGTCACGCTGAGCATCGCGTTCTTCGCGCTGATGCTTGCCTACCTCCTGTTCTGCCGCGCCCTGGGCCGCCGCAACGGGAGCGAGGCGCCCACGCCATGAATGCCGACGCGATCGGCGGCGCCATCGCCGCGGTGCTGGTCATGGCCTACCTGGTCTACACGCTGCTGCGCCCGGAGAAGTTCTGAGATGACGGCAACGGGCTGGGAGCAGGTGGCCATCTACTGCGTGGCGCTGCTGCTGATCACCAGGCCGCTCGGGCTGTACATCGTGCGCGTGTACGACGGCTCGATGGGGTGGCTGCGACCGGTGGAGCGCCTGCTGTACCGCCTGGGCGGCGTGGACCCGGCGGAGGACCAGCACTGGACGCGGTACGGGGCGTCCATGCTCCTGTTCAGCCTCGCCACCCTGCTGCTCACGTACGCGGTGCTGCGCATGCAACGGTGGCTGCCGCTCAACCCGCAGCACCTGCCGAACGTGCCGGACCGCCAGGCATTCGAGACGGCGGCGTCGTTCACGACGAACACCAACTGGCAGTCGTACGCGGGCGAGACGACGATGTCGTACTTCTCGCAGATGACGCAGCTGGCGTTCCACAACTTCGTCTCGGCGGCGGTGGGCGTGGCGCTGGCCATGGCGTTCGCGCGCGGCATCGCCCGCCAGAGCGCGGGGCGGCTCGGGAACTTCTGGGCGGACCTGGTGCGCGGCACGCTGTACCTGTTCCTGCCCGGGTCGATCCTGCTCGCGCTGCTGTTCGTGCAGCAGGGCGTGATCCAGACCCTCTCGCACTACGTGACCGTGACGACGGTCGAGGGCGCCCGGCAAGTGCTCGCGCTGGGGCCGGTGGCGAGCCAGGAGGCCATCAAGCAGCTCGGCACGAACGGCGGCGGCTTCTTCAACGCCAACGCGGCGCATCCCTTCGAGAACCCGACGCCGTGGTCGAACTTCGCGTCCATGCTCGCGATCTTCGCGGTGCCATCCGCGCTGACGTACAGCTTCGGCCGTATGGTGCGCAACCAGCGGCACGGGTGGGCGCTGTGGAGCGCGATGTTCATCCTGTTCATCGCCGGCACCGGCACGGTGTACCGGGCGGAAGCGCGGGGCAACCCCATCCACGCCGCGCACGGCGTGCAGGTGTCGGCGACCAGCGCGAGCCCGGGCGGCAACATGGAGGGCAAGGAGGTGCGATTCGGGATCGCGAACTCCGCCCTCTACGCAACGATCACCACGGACGCGTCGTGCGGCGCGGTGAACGCCATGCACGACTCGTTCACGCCGCTGGGCGGGCTGGTGCTGCTGGTGAACATGCAGCTGGGCGAGGTGGTGTTCGGCGGCGTCGGCGCGGGGCTGTACGGCATGCTGGTCATGGTGATCCTCACCGTGTTCATCGCGGGGCTGATGGTGGGACGCACGCCCGAGTACCTGGGCAAGAAGATCCAGGCGCGCGAGGTGCAGATGGCCATGCTGTTCGTGCTCGTGTTCGCGGGCGCGATCCTGGTCATGTCCGCCATCGCGGTCGCGACGCCCGCCGGCCTGGCCGGGCGCGCGAACGCGGGCCCCCACGGGCTGTCCGAGATCCTGTACGCGTTCACGTCCACGGCCGCGAACAACGGCAGCGCGTTCGCCGGCCTCACGGGATCCACCTACTTCTACAACACGATGCTGGGGCTCAACGCGCTCATCGGGCGGTTCGCGATGATCGTACCCATGCTGGCCCTCGCCGGATTCCTGGCGGAGCAGAAGGCGGCGCCGGAATCATCGGCGTCGTTCCCGGTCACGACGCCGCTGTTCGTGACGCTGCTCGTGGGCGTGATCCTGATCGTCGGGGCGCTCACGTTCTTCCCGGCGCTGTCGCTCGGGCCCGTGGTGGAGCACTTCCTCATGCAGGCGGGGAGGCTGTCCTGACCATGCGCGCGGCCCGCCGTCCCCTGTTCGACCCGCCGATCGTGCGACGCGCCGCGGGCGACGCGTTCGCCAAGCTGGCCCCGCGCGCCATCGCGCGGAACCCGGTCATGTTCGTGGTCTTCGTGGGGAGCATCCTCTCCACGCTCGTGCTGGTGCGGGACGTGGCGACGCACGGCACCGGCATCGGCTTCACGCGGCAGATCACGCTGTGGCTCTGGTTCACGGTGCTCTTTGCCAACTTTGCCGAGGCGATGGCGCAGGGGCGCGGCAAGGCACAGGCCGACAGCCTGCGCGCGGCGCGCACGCAGGCGGTGGCCAAGAAGCTCGAGGACCCGTCCAACAAGGTGGCCGTGCTCGCCGTGCCCGCCTCGCAGCTGGCCGTCGGCGACCACGTGATCTGCACGCCAGGCGACGTCATCCCGGGCGACGGCGAGGTCGTAGAGGGCGTCGCGTCGGTGGACGAGTCCGCCATCACCGGCGAGTCCGCGCCCGTGATCCGCGAGTCGGGCGGCGATCGCTCGGCCGTGACGGGCGGGACGAAGGTGCTCTCCGACTACCTGATCATCCGCATCACGGCAAACCAGGGTGAGACGTTCCTGGACCGCATGATCGCGCTGGTCGAGGGCGCCACCCGCCAGAAGACACCGAACGAGATCGCGCTCACGATCCTGCTGTCGGGCCTCACGATGGTGTTCCTGCTCGCGGTGGCCACCCTGGCCCCGTTTGCGGCCTACAGCGGGACGTCGCTGTCCATCCCGGTGCTGGTCGCGCTGCTGGTCTGCCTGATCCCGACGACGATCGGCGGGCTGCTGTCGGCGATCGGCATCGCGGGCATGGACCGCCTGATCCAGCAGAACGTGATCGCGATGAGCGGGCGCTCGGTGGAGGCGGCCGGCGACGTCAATACGCTGCTGCTCGACAAGACCGGGACGATCACGCTGGGCAATCGCCAGGCCGTGGAGTTCTATCCGGTGGCCGGCGTGGGCGTGCAGCGGCTGGCCGATCGCGCCCAGCTCGCGTCGCTGCCTGACGAGACGCCGGAGGGCCGCAGCATCGTCGTGCTGGCCAAGGACCGGTTCGGCATCCGCGGGCGCACGCTGGCGGAAGGACGTCGCGTCGTGCTGGCCGCCCGCGACGGCGACCCCGCCACCCCGCAGGAAGCCGAGTTCGTCCCCTTCTCCGCCACCACGCGCATGAGCGGCGTCAACCTGGGATCGCTGCACCTGCGCAAGGGCGCGGCCGACGCGGTGGCGCGGTGGGTGGCCGAGAACCACGGCACGGTGCCGGCCGACCTCGCCCCGCTCGTGGAGCGCATCGCCCGCGAGGGCGGGACGCCGCTGGTCGTCGCCGAGCGCGACAACGGCCGCGCGCACGTGCTGGGCGTCATCTACCTGAAGGACGTGGTGAAGGGCGGCATCCGCGAGCGGTTCGCGCGGCTGCGCGCCATGGGCATCCGCACGGTGATGATCACCGGCGACAACCCGCTCACCGCGGCCGCGATCGCGCAGGAAGCCGGCGTGGACGACTTCCTGGCCGAGGCCACGCCGGAAGACAAGATGACGCTGATCAAGCGCGAACAGGGCGGCGGGCGGCTGGTGGCCATGACCGGCGATGGCACGAACGATGCACCGGCACTGGCGCAGGCGGACGTGGGCGTGGCCATGAACACGGGCACGCAGGCGGCCAAGGAAGCCGGCAACATGATCGACCTGGACTCCAATCCCACCAAGCTCATCGAGGTGGTGGAGATCGGGAAGCAGCTCCTGATGACCCGCGGCTCGCTGACCACGTTCTCGATTGCCAACGACGTCGCCAAGTACTTCGCCATCATCCCGGCGATGTTCGTCGCCACCTTCCCGGCGCTGCAGGCGCTGAACGTGATGCGGCTGCACTCGCCGCAGTCGGCCATCCTGGCCAGCGTGATCTTCAACGCGCTGATCATCATCGCGCTCATCCCGCTGGCGCTCCGTGGCGTGCGGTACCGCCCTGCCCCGGCGTCCGTGATCCTGCGCCGCAACCTGCTCGTGTACGGGCTGGGCGGCCTCATCGTGCCGTTCATCGGGATCAAGGCGATCGACATGCTCCTCGTCCTCCTTCACCTGGCCTGACCATGCTTCGCCGCCAACTGCGCCCGGCCGTCGCGCTCACCCTCGCGTTGTGCGTACTGACCGGCGTCGTGTATCCGGGGCTCGTCACCGCGCTGGCGCAACTGCTCTTCCCGCGCCAGGCGCAGGGATCGCTCAT
>DASZRI010000132.1:0-8739 GCA_035549215.1 Gemmatimonadaceae bacterium
CGGCGGCAGCCAGCGGCATCGCGCTCAACGTGACGGCCGCGATGAGTGCGGCGCGATCGCCCGCGATGCGGCGTGCGATGCCTGCGGCGGCGAGCGAGCCGACGAAGCCCGCGATCACGCTGAAGCAGCGCACTGCCACGGGCGTTGCGGCCTTGCCGAGCATCGCGGCGAGCCCCGTGCCGAGTGCGATGAGCCGCGCGATGCCGGATGGATGATCGAAGTAGCCGCCGGCAAGGTGGCGCGACCACTCCCAGTAGTAGGTTTCGTCGGGAAAGAGCGGGATCAGCGCGGCGAAGGCGAGGCGAATGACGCCCGCAGCCGCGAGCACCGCCAGGGCCAGGCGCCAGTCGTCGCGGCGCGCGTCGGCGTTCATGCGCGGCGGCGCCGCCATGCGAACGCGAGCACCGTGATCGCCCACGTCCACAGCAGCCAGGACACGCGCTCGCTGTCGGACAGCGTCGTCATCATGCGCCACGTCACGAGGGGCACGGTGAGCACGAGCTTCCACGTGTTGACGCTCGTGTTGGCGACACGGCGCTCGATGACCTGCGTGCCGTTGAACCCCTGCTCGCGAATCACCTGCTCGATGGACATGGCGAGCGAGTCGGCGGACATGCCGCGCCAGCCGGGCACGGGCACCAGCGTCCACGCTGCCGCCGTGTAGCCCCAGCCGTGATTGTCGCTGCCCGCGACCGGCGCCATGTTGAGCGTGTCGGCGATGGCGGTGATCACGTTGCGCTGGCGGCGGTCCTGCGTGAGGCCGCGCGGCGAGCCGTCCACGAGCTCGATGGCGCGCTCACCGGCGATGCCCGGACCGGTGACCGGATGCAGATCCTTGAGCTGGCCCGGAAACGTGAAGACGAGCACCGGCGCGCGTGACACAACGAGGCTGGAAAGCTGCAGCGCCTGGTCGTCCACGTCGCGGAGCGCGGCATCGGTGAGTCCCTTGTACACGCGGCCGGCGCTGAGGATGTTCACGTGCGCTCCCTTCCAGATGGCCTCGAGCCCGGGCAGCAGCATCGTGCCCTGCCCCGCCACCGCGGGATTCGCGGACATGCCCTCATCCGCGCCCTGCATGGTGCGATGGTCGGTGACGTAGGCGGCGTCGAACCCGGCATTCCGATGCCAGGCGCGGTTCTGCTCGGGCCCGAAGCCCGGGCGGCCGTCATGCGAGTAGCTCGTGTGCGAGTGGAAATCCACGACCACGATCTGGCTGTTGAACGGCGCATCCACCGCGAGCGCGGCCATGGGTCGCGGCAGCAGTGCGCCCGCGGCGTACACCAGCACCAGGGCGAGTAGCGAGAGCAGGCCCGCGCGGATCTCGTGGAGCAGCGTCGTCCCGCGCTTCCGGGCGCGCCAGCCGCGCACGGCGACGTAGAGCACGAGGAGCGTGGCAAGGAACGACGCGTGCTGGCGCGAGCTGAACAGCGTCATCGTGTCCAGGATGTCCGACAGCGGGGCGAGCGCGATGTACCCCGGCGACAGCGTGAGCTGCACGTGCGGAATGGCCTGAAAATCCGCCGAGTCGCGAATCGGCGACACCGCCGCCGGCATGGATGCCAGGACGAGGATCGAGATCACGACGGGCCACCACGGCACGCGGCGCCAGAACGCGGGCGCGGGCGCGGTGGAGTCGGACGCGGCTCCCGAACGGGGCGGGCGATGGCGCGTGGCAGGCGTCACGGTGGGACCTGAGCAAGTGGTACGTTGATGGCGGACGGGGCCCGGTGGCGGGTGTCGCGCCGGATGCCCGTTGGTCAGTAAGGTACAGTCACACCCTTTCCGGCGCATCAATGCCCAACCGCCTGGCGTTCGAGACGAGCCCGTACCTCCTGCAGCACGCGCACAACCCGGTGGACTGGTATCCCTGGGGCCCGGAGGCGCTGGCCCGCGCGCGCGACGAGGACCGGCCGATCCTGCTGAGCATCGGCTACTCGGCCTGCCACTGGTGCCATGTGATGGAGCGCGAGTCGTTCGAGGATGAGGCGACGGCCCGCCTGATGAATGACAGGTTCGTCTGCATCAAGGTGGACCGTGAGGAGCGCCCGGACCTGGACGCGATCTACATGCAGGCGGTGCAGGCGCTCACCGGGCACGGCGGATGGCCGATGACCGTGTTCCTCACCCCGGGGGGCGAGCCGTTCTACGGGGGCACGTACTATCCCCCCGACGACCGGCACGGGATGCCGTCCTTCCGGCGCGTGCTCGTCGCGGTCGCGGATGCCTACCACAGCCGGCGCGACGACGTGCGCAAGACGACGGAGACGCTGCGCGAGCTGTACGCCTCGTCCGCGCGCACCGCGGGGCCGACGGGGATGCTCGAACCGGGGTTGCTGGATCGGGCCTGGCAGGACACGGCCCAGCGCCACGACGCGCGGCTCGGCGGATTCGAGGGAGCACCGAAGTTCCCCCACGCGATGGCGCTGGAATTCGCGCTCGTGCACTGGGCGCGCACATCGCAGGGGCGTGCGCTGGACGTCGCCCGCGACTCCTTCCTGGCGATGGCGCGCGGCGGGATCTACGACCAGGTGGGCGGCGGCTTTGCGCGCTACGCCACTGACGCCGCCTGGCTCGTGCCGCACTTCGAGAAGATGCTCTACGACAACGCGCTGCTCGGCCGGCTGGGCGTCCACCTGTGGCAGGCGACGGGAGACGCCGGGATCCGGCGCGTATGCGAGGAGACGTTCGCGTGGGTCGCGCGCGAGATGACGGCGCCGGGCGGCGGGTTCTACTCGACCATGGACGCGGACAGCGAGGGAGAGGAAGGTCGATTCTACCTGTGGACGCTGGACGAGCTGCAGGCGCTGCTTGGTCGCGACGCCGCCATCGTTGCGGCGTACTACGGCGTGACCCCCGAGGGGAACTTCGAGGGGCGGAACATCCTGCTCGTCGCCCAGTCCGTGCGCGACGTCGCCGCTGGCCTGCAGTGCTCAGAGGCGGACGTGACCAGCGCGATCGCCCGTGCGCGTGACGTGCTGTACCACGCCCGCGCGGCGCGCACGTGGCCAGCGC
The DNA here is from genome assembly GCA_035549215.1 of Gemmatimonadaceae bacterium. Taxonomy (GTDB): domain Bacteria; phylum Gemmatimonadota; class Gemmatimonadetes; order Gemmatimonadales; family Gemmatimonadaceae; genus JAGWRI01. The sequence goes on from DASZRI010000132.1 coordinate 3,013, forward strand.
GCGACGAGAAGATCCTCTCCGGCTGGAACGGGATGATGCTGCGCGCCGTGGCCGAGGGCGCGCGGGCGTTCGGGTCGGAGTCGCTGCGGGGGCTGGCACTCGCGAACGGCGAGTTCCTGTTCCGCGAGATGGTACATGGCGGTCGCGTGATGCGTTCGCACAAGGACGGCGTGACGCGACTGCCCGGCTACCTCGAGGACCACGCCGCCGTCGCGCTTGGCGCCATCGCCCTCTACGAACTGACCTTCGACCGTGCGTGGCTCGACCGCGCGCGCTCCCTTGCCGACACGATCGTCGAGTGGTTCTGGGACGACGACGCGGGCGCGTTCTACGACACGGCGTCCGACCACGAGGCGCTGATCACGCGCCCGCGCGACGTGGCGGACAATGCCACGCCTTCCGGCACCTCATTGGCCGTCGAACTCTCGCTGCGGATGGCGGAGCTGTTCGGCGACACCTCGCACCGTGCCCGCGCGGAGCGCGTGCTCTCGGCGATGGTGGAGCCGATGGCGCGGTATCCGCTGGCGTTCGGCCACCTGCTCTGCACCGCCGACATGGGCATTCACGGCGCGACGGAGCTGGCCATCGTCGGCGAACCCTCCGGGCCCGGATTCGCCGCCCTCGCGGACGAATCGGCACGGCGGTTCATCCCCGCCCTGGTGCTGTGTGGCGGCACGGCCGACGAGAACGCCGACGTTCCCCTGCTCGCGCACCGCACGATGCGCGACGGGCGCGCCACCGCGTACCTGTGCCGACAGTACACGTGCGACGCGCCCGTGAACGACGCGGCCGGGCTGGGCGCGCAGCTCGACGCCCTGCGCGCTACGCGCTGACGCTCGGGGCAGCGGCGCGGCCGGGCTACGGCGTGTGCCAGTGGCGTGCGGTGGACCAGGTCGCGGCGTTCCACAACGCAGGGTCCAGCTTCACGTTGACGCGCGCATCCGTGTAGTCCTCCTGGTACACGACATGCCCGCCGACGAGCACCTGCACCTGCTCTGCCAGCCAGCCGCCACCCAGCCGCTCATACGTGTTGAACCGGACGTCCTGCACCGGCCCCGCGCCCTTGCCAGGATCGAGCAGGCGCACGAAGAGCATGCGGTCGGCGTCCACCCAGAACTGCTTCGAGGTCGTATCGCCGGCCAGCGCGCCGACAACGATCACCGGGCGCCCCTCCCACGTGTCGCGGTGCGTCCGCGTGAGGTCGAACCCCTGGGCGCGCAGGACCTGCGCGGTGCGCGACACGGGCTGCGTGTAGACGTCGAAGCCGAGGATGAGCAGGTCGTTCGGGTCGGCGGTGGCGCCCGTCACCTTGCCGCCGGCGATGCGGATGGTGCTGTCGTTGACGAAGAGCGCCCCGTTGCCCTGCGACGGCTCGCCGATGTCGATGCGCAGCCTGCCGGGGAACGAGGCCGCCTCGTACCACGTCTGCACGCGGGCCTCGGAGCCGTCGGGCTTGTACCAGGTGCTCTTCTGCACAAAGGTGAGGGTGTGGTACCACGTGGACGCGTAGCGGTCGTGCATGGCCGCGACGACCTTCTCTCCTGCGGAAGGCTGGGCCTGCGCGGCGCCGGCGAAGCTGGCAAGCACCACGCATGCCGCGAACAGAGTGCGCATGGGATCGAGGGGCGTGAGGGGTTGGGAACTACGCTTCGAGGCGATAGCCGGCCTTCCACACGGTGAGGATGTGGCGCGGCTTTGACGGATCGTTTTCCAGCTTGCGACGCAGCTCGGCGATGTGGATGTCCACCGTGCGCGTCATGACGTCGGCGCTGTAGCCCCACACTTCCTTGAGCAGCTCGAGGCGGGAGGCAACGGCGCCGCGGCGGCGGATGAGCGCGAGCAGCAGGTCGAACTCCTTGGGACTGAGCGCCACCGGGGCATCGCCCCGCGTGACGGTGCGGGCCAGCGGATTCACCTCGACGGCGCCGAACCGCTCGACCGTGCCCGCCGTCTTCTCGATGGACTGGCGCGCGCGCCGGAGCAAGGCGGCCACGCGGGCGAGCAGCTCCAGCACGCCGCACGGCTTCGTGACGTAGTCGTCGGCGCCCAGCCGGAACCCCAGCACCTTGTCCGTCTCCTCGCCGCGCGCGGTGAGGATGAGGACGGGCATCTCGAGGCCCTCGTCGCGGAGCGTGCGGAGCACGCGGTAGCCGTCCATGCCGGGAAGCATCAGGTCGAGGATCACGAGGCTGGGCCGCCATTCGCGTGCGCGATCGAGGCCGCGCTCGCCGTCGGGCGCGACATCCACCTCGTACCCCTCGATCTCGAGGCCGGTGCGCAGGCCGTAGGCGAGGTCGGGGTTGTCCTCGACGATCAGGATCCGGTTCACGATGCGCCCTCCTGGAGCTGGTCGGGATCGCCGGCCGGGAGTTCAATGACGACGCGGGCGCCACCGCGCGCCGCGCTCTCCATACGAACGCGGCCCCCGTGAAGTTCTACGAGCTCGCGGACGACGGAGAGGCCGATGCCGCTGCCGCCCGTGGCGCGTTCGGAATCGCGCCCCAGCCGCACGTACGGTTCCCAGACGCGCTCACGATCGCGCTCGGGAATGCCGGGCCCCTCGTCCTCGACCCACAGCCGCACCCACTCGCCGCCGCGCGCCGAGCCCACGCTGATGGTCTGCCCGGGCGGGCCATACTTGGCGGCGTTGTCCAGGAGGTTGAGCAGCACCTGGCGCAGCGCGTCGCGATCCGCGTTGACCACGAGCCCGAGCTCCAGCTCCGCGCGCAGCTTCATCTGCCGCGCGCGCGCCAGCGGGGCGAACATCTCCAGCGCCTCGCGCAGTTCCTTCTCGAGGTCCGTCGGCACCGGCGAGATGCGGCTCTGCCGGCGCTCGGCACGCGAGAAGTTGAGCACGTTCTCCACGAGGTAGGTCAGGCGGCGCGCCTCCTGGTCGATGATCCCCGCGGACCGCGTGCGCTCCTCCTCGGTGCGCAGCTTGCCCATGTGGAGCAGCTCCGAGAACCAGCGGATCTGCGCCAGCGGGGTCCGCAATTCATGGGACACCCCGGAGACGAATTCGGTTCGCAGCCGCGCCAGCTCCTGCTCGCGCCGCAGCTGCACCAGCGCGATGGCGAGCAGCGTCGCCATGACGATGAGCAGGGCGGCGAGCATCGGCGCGCGCGACGGGGGCAGCCCACCCACGAGCAGGCGGTCGGCGACGTCGGGGCGGAGGGCGACGTGCAGCACGAACCGGCCGAGGTTGGGCTCGAGCGTATCCGCCGCGCTGTACGTCGGGTCGTACGGGCCCGTGGAGCGGAAGAGGACGTTCCCGCGCGCATCCATGACGCCAAGGGTGAGCACGGAGTCCGCGGGCATGGTGCCGACGAGCGACGGCGGGAGCAGCGCGTTCTTCCGGTGGATGGACTCGAACGCGGGCCAGAGGAACTGCTGCGGGTTCGTCTCATAGCCGTAGATGACCACCGGCTGTCCCCGCGTGTCGCGCGAGACGAGGAAGACGAGCAGCCGCGGGTGCGCCCGGTCCCCGCCGAGGATCATCACGTAGGAGTCGTTGGTGATGATGACGCGCAGGCTGGTACGCGGCTCGGAGCGCGCGTCGGTGGAGCCGTACGCCTGCGGCAGCATGTCCGGGTTGGGCTTCAGCGCGCTGACGTATGCCCGGATGGTGTCGCGGGCCCAGCGCAGCTCGGCGTCGGGCGCGTCGGTCTTCGTGGTCAGCAGCGGGCCGGCCGGCCAGTCGAGCCGGAAGTAATAGCGGACGCTGTCCAGGCATGAGCACCAGCCGGCGTAATCGCGCGCGAGCGCCGCGACGGCATCGGGAGAGAGCAGCGACTTGGGCAGGTGCGCGGGGTCCATGCGCATCGCCGCGGAGGCGAGCGACGGGATCATGGACGTGAGCAGCCCCGACTTCATCTGCTGGGCGAACTGCCAGTCGGCGAACGACGCATAGTCGCGCAGCGTGCGCTCGGCCGTCTGCCGATGCCCGCGCGCCGCAACCTGCGCCTGATAGGCGAGCACCGCGGTGACCACGAGCGCGAGGCCGAGGACGACGATGGTGCCGACGAGCCGGGAGGAGCGTGCCTGTCGCATGAGGATGAGGTAATGAAACGCGGGCCGGGGCGGGCAGCCAGCATGAGGGGGTGCTCTTACGAAAGACTTACAGGGAGGTCACGAAGGCGCACCCGCAGCCACGCACATCCTTGACGCGGCTGGGCCCCCGGCCTAACTCCACTCATATGAGTGCGCCTCGCCCTTCGTTCGTCCGCGGCATCTTCTCCGGCGTCATCCACCAGGACCTGCTGTTCCCCTACCCTGACCCGCTCGATGCGCGCGATCCTGACGAGGCGCGCACGGTGGCACGACTGCTGGGCGCGCTGCGCGAGATTGCGCACGACCTGATCGATCCCGGCGAGATCGACGAGCACGAGCGCGCGCCGGAGCCGGTGATCCAGGCGCTCGCGTCGGCGGGGCTGCTCGGGCTCTCGATCCCGCGGGCATACGGCGGCGCCGGGCTCTCGGCGGCGGGATACGCGCGGGTGTTCGGCGAGATCTCGCGGATCGACGCGAGCGTGGCCGTGCTCGTCGGCGTGCACTGCGGGCTGGGATCCAAGGCGATCGTGCTCTACGGGTCGCCGGAGCAGAAGGCGCGCTACCTGCCGATGCTGGCCCGCGGCGAGACGCTGGCGGCGTACGCGCTCACGGAGCCGGAGACGGGATCGGACGCGCAGAACGTGCGGACCCGCGCCGAGCGCTCGGCCGACGGGGGCACGTGGATCCTGAACGGGCACAAGCAGTGGATCGGCAACGCGCACCGTGCCGGCGTGATCGCGACGTTCGCGCAGACGCAGGTGGAGCGGCGGGGGGAGCTGGTGTCGCGCCCGACGGCGTTCATCATCCGCCCGGACATGCCCGGCTTCCACGTGATCGGCACCGTGCACAAGATGGGCATTCGCGGCTCCACGCAGGCCGAGCTGCTCTACGAGAACCTCGAGGTGCCCGCAGATCACGTGCTCGGCACGGTGGGCAAGGGGTTCGCGGTCGCCGTGCACGTGCTGAATGGCGGCCGTTTCTCGCTCGCGGCCGGGTGCACCGCGGGCGCGCGGCACCTGGTGGACGAGATGACGACCTTTGCCAGCGAGCGCGTGCAGTTCGGCAAGCCGATCATCGAGTTCGAGATCACGCAGCGCAAGCTGGCCCGCGCCGCGTCCGACACGTACGCGTCGGACGCGATGCTCGGCGTGCTGGCTGAGCTGGCCTCCGCGCCCGACAACGACTACGCGCTGGAGGCGGCGTGCTGCAAGGTGTTTGCCAGCGAGCTGCTCTGGCGCGTGGCGGACGACATGGTGCAGGTGGCCGGCGGGCGCGGGTTCGTGAAGCCCTTTCCGTACGAGCGGATGCTGCGCGACGCGCGCATCAACCGGATCTTCGAGGGGACGAACGACATCCTGCGGCTGTTCATCGCGCTGAACGGCGTGCAGGGGCCGGCGGCGGAGCTGAAGGAGATCTCCCGCGCCGTGAAGCATCCCATGCGCAACCTGGGGCTCGTGAGCGGGTTCGCCGCGTCCCAGATCCGCAGCAGGCTCGGGGCCACGGCGACGCTGGACGTGGCGATGCACCCGCGGCTCGAGGGCCATCGCAAGTACCTCGAGAAGCATGTCAGCGAGCTGCGCGAGGCGACCGAACGGCTGCTGCGGGTGTACAAGGCGGAGATCGCCGACCGCCAGCAGGAACTGGAGCGGCTGGCCGACATGGCGGTGGAGCTGTTCG
>DASZRI010000133.1:0-5920 GCA_035549215.1 Gemmatimonadaceae bacterium
TGCCGCGCGTGAGCGCGACGCCGACGGAGATGGTCACCGGCAGCGGCGACGTGGGCGACCCGAAGCTGAACTCATCCACGCGGCGGCGGAGTCGCTCGGCGAAGATGTACGCACCCTCGCCGCCGGTGTCCGGCAGCAGGATCACGAACTCGTCGCCGCCCATGCGCGCCACGGCGTCGGAATCGCGCGCGGTGGCCATCATGATCCCCGACACCTGCTTGAGCACGAGGTCGCCGGCGGGATGCCCGCGCGAGTCGTTGATGTGCTTGAAGTGGTCGAGGTCGATCGCCACGACGGCCAGCGTCGAGCCGCGGCGCTTGGCCAGCCGCCATTCCGCGCGCAGCCGGGTCTCCAGCGCGCGGCGGTTCAGGCACCCGGTGAGCGGGTCCGTGCCGATCTGCTCGGCCAGCCGGTTGCGCATCTTGTCGAAGCTGCGCGCCAGCAGCGTGACGTCGTCCGGGCGCGCGGCATCCTCGAGCCCGAGGTTGCCGGACAGCTCGCCCTCCTCGATCAGCTTGCAGAACAGGCGCACGCGATTCATGCGGCGCCGAAAGCTGCCGAACACCGCCAGCGGCAGCGAGCAGGCCAGCACGAATACGGTGACGTTCAGCGCCGTCGTGGACAGCGGCGCGTGCGCACCCGCACCGTACGGCGGGAGCACGGCATCGGTCACGATGTACATCGCGGCGGCAAGCAGCGTGGCGTACGCGCCCAGCCGCCAGCCGAAGTAGAAGACGGCGAGCTGCACGACCAGCAGGCCGACGACCAGCATGCGATAGTGCACCGTGGTCGCGGCGCCGAAATAGAACACGCCGGAGATGGCCAGCACGTCGGCCGTGACCAGGATGCCGGGCAGCCACCGCTGCAGGCGCCCCGGGCTCCGCTGCACCCGCCACGCGAGCACGTACACGCAGACGACGTACGCGCCGACCACGGCCATCGTGGGGAGCAACTCGTTGCCGGTGGGCATGGCCCCGAAGACCAGGGCGATGAGCACCAGCATGAGCACGCCCAGGTACCGCACCCATCGCTGCCACAGGATGACCTCGCGCTGCAGCTCGGCCTGGTCCAGCGCGAGCGCCGTGGCCAGTGACGGGCGCGCCGCCTGCATCTCCGTCGTCAGCGTCAGCTGCGTGAGCGAGATCCGGGGCTGCGGATTGGAATCGCGGGCGGCGCCTTGGGTCATCATGGGGTCTTCGGGTCCAGCTAAGGTACCGTTCGCCGGGTAAACGGTAAAGCTTGCCCCTGTTGCGGGACCGGCCGCCGTCCCATCTTGGCGCGACCTCCGTCGCCCCGCCCTCACGACGTTCCCGCCCATGGCCTCCTCCCCTCCGCCACCCCGTGAATCCCTGCGCTCCGTGCTCGTGGGCGCCGCGTTCCTCATGGCCACGTCGGCCATCGGCCCGGGCTTCCTGACCCAGACCACTGTCTTTACGGCGCAGATGGGGGCGAGTTTCGGGTTCGCGATCCTGGTCTCGATCGTGGTGGACCTTGTCGCGCAGCTCAACATCTGGCGCGTCATCACGACCAGCGGCTCCCGCGCGCAGGACCTGGCGGACGGCCTCCTGCCCGGGCTCGGCTGGTTCCTCACTGCGCTCGTCGTCCTTGGCGGGCTCGCGTTCAACATCGGCAACATCGCCGGCACGGGACTCGGGCTGAACGCGATGCTGGACCTGCCCGTCGCCACCGGCGCCGCACTCAGCGCCCTCCTGGCGGTCGGCATCTTCGTCGTGCGCGAGGCGGGCCGCGCGATGGACCGCTTCGCGCAGGTGATGGGATTCGTGATGGTCGCCTTCACGCTCTACGTGGCCATCGTGGCCCACCCGCCGCTGGGCGAGGCCGTGCACCGCGCGGTGATGCCGGAACAGGTGAGCGTGATCACGATCATCACGATCGTCGGCGGGACGGTGGGGGGCTACATCACGTTCGCGGGCGCCCACCGCCTGCTCGACGCCGGGGTCACCGGCATGGGAGCCCGCGGGCGGGTGACCCAGTCGGCGTCGCTGGCCATCGGCGTGGCGTCGCTCATGCGCGCCCTGCTCTTCCTTGCCGCGCTCGGCATCGTGGCTCAGGGGCTCACGCTCGACGCAGCCAACCCGCCGGCGTCGGTGTTCCGGCTGGCGGCCGGGCAATTCGGCTATCGCGTGTTCGGCGTCGTCATGTGGGCAGCGGCGATCACCTCCGTGGTCGGATCGGCCTACACGTCGGTGAGCTTCCTGCGTGGCGTGAGCCCGTGGGCGGAGCGCCACTGGACCCGGCTCGTGATCGCGTTCATCGTCGTGAGCACGGTGGCGTTCCTGATCGTGGGGCGCCCGGTGCGCACGCTGATCGTGGTGGGGGCGCTGAACGGGCTCGTGCTCCCGGTGTCGCTTGGCGTGATCCTGCTCGCCGCGCACCGGCGGCGGCTGATGCCCGAGGGCTACACGCACCCGCGCTGGCTCACCGCGGCGGGGACGATCGTGGCGCTCGCCATGGCGGCCATGGGCGCGTACAGCATGGCGACGGACCTGCCGAAGCTGTGGCGAGGGTAGGGAGCACTCGCATCCTTCCACAAATCCCGCATCCCAAATCTCAAATCCCACATCCGCAGTTGCCGAGTCCTGGCAACCCCAGATGTGGGATTTGAAATTTGGGACTTGAGATGTGCCGGGATCCCCGCGGCCGTCCTACTCCTCGCCCGGCTCCGCGCCCACGGGCTCCTCCTCTCCCTCCGCCTCGCCCTCGCCCTCGTCATCCGGCACGACGCGGGCCACGGCCATCACCAGGTCCGTGCCGTCGAGGTCCACCAGGCGCACGCCCTGCGTGTTGCGGCCGGCCACGCGGATGCCCTTCACCGGCATGCGGATGATGATCCCGCCCTTGGTGATCAGCATCAGCTCGTCCTCGGGGAGCACTTCCTTGATGCTCACCGCATTGCCCGTCTTGTCGGTGCGGTGCACGGTGATGATGCCCTTGCCGCCGCGCTTCTGCACGCGGTACTCCTCGATCGGCGAGCACTTGCCCATGCCCTTCTCGGTGACCACGAGCAGGTTGGCCTCGCGCTTCACGACCACCATGCCGATGAGCGCATCGTCCTCGGTGAGCTCGATGCCCTTCACGCCTGTCGTGTCGCGCCCCATCGGGCGCACGTCGCTCTCATGGAACCGGATGGACAGCCCGTGGCGCGTGGCGAGCACGATGTCGTTGTTGCCATCCGTCACCTGCACGTCGATGAGCTCGTCGCCATCCTCGACCTTGATCGCCTTGAGCCCGGTGGAGCGCGGGTTGGCGTACTGCGACAGGGACGTCTTCTTCACCGTGCCCAGGCGCGTGGCGAACATGAGGAACTTGTCTTCCGGGAACTCGCGCACGGGCAGCATGGCCTGGATCCGCGTCTCGGGCGTCACGTTGATCAGGTTGACCACCGGCTTGCCCTTGGCCGCGCGCCCCGCCTGCGGGATCTCGTGCACCTTGAGCCAGAACACGCGCCCGTCGTCCGTGAAGAACATCAGGTAGTCGTGCGTGGACGCGATGAACAGGTGCTCGACAAAATCCTCTTCCTTGAGGTTCTGCCCGTTGCTCCCCTTGCCGCCGCGCCGCTGGCGCCGGTACGTGGACACCGAGGTCCGCTTGATGTAGCCCGAGTGGGAGATGGTCACGACCATGTCCTCCTCGGCGATCAGGTCCTCGATCGTGAACTCGCCCTCGTCGCTCGTGATCTCGGTGCGGCGCTCGTCCCCGAACTTCGCCGCCACCTGCTGCAGCTCATCCTTCATGAGCTGCATCCGCATGGGCCGCGACTCGAGCAGCGCGCGCAGGTCCTTGATGATCGCGCGCACTTCCTTGAGTTCCTCCTCGAGCTTCTCGATCTCGAGGCCGGTGAGCTTGGCCAGGCGCATGTTCAGGATCGCCTCGGCCTGCCGCTCGCTGAGCTTGAACCGCTTCTGCAGCTCGGCGCTCGCCGCCGGCGTGTCTTCCGCCGCGCGGATGACCTTGATCACCTCGTCGATGTTGTCGACGGCGATCTTGAGGCCTTCCAGGATGTGCTCGCGCTCCAGCGCCTTGTCGAGCTCGAACTGCGCCCGGCGCACGATCACCTCGTGGCGGTGCGCGATGTAGTGCTCCAGCACCTCCTTGAGCGGCATCACCTTCGGCACCAGGCGGCCCGTCGCCGCGTCCGGCACCAGCGCCAGCATGATCACGCCGAACGTGGTCTGCAGCGCGGTGTGCTTGTAGAGCTGGTTCAGCACCACGCGCGGGATCGCGTCGCGCTTGAGCTCGATCACGATGCGCAGGCCGTCGCGGTCCGACTCGTTGCGCAGGTCGCTGATGCCCTCGAGCTTCTTGTCGCGCACCAGCTCGGCGATGTCCTCGATGAGCTTGGCGCTGTTGACCTGGTACGGGATCTCCGTGACCACGATCTGCGACTTGTTCGAGGACTCCTTCTCCTCGATCACGGCGCGCGCGCGCATCACGATGCGCCCGCGGCCCGTCTCCTGGTAATCCTTGATCCCCTGGCGGCCGTAGATGAAGCCCGCCGTCGGGAAGTCCGGCCCCTTCACGAACTTCCGCAGGTCCGCGGCCGTTGCCTCGGGCGTGTCGATCAGGTGCAGCAGCGCCGACACCACCTCGCGGAGGTTGTGCGGCGGGATGTTCGTCGCCATGCCCACCGCGATGCCCGACGACCCGTTCACGACCAGGTTCGGGATCCCGGACGGCAGCACCACCGGCTCCTGCAGCCGGTCATCGAAGTTGGGCGCGAAATCGACGGTGTTCTTGTCGATGTCGGCCAGCATCTCCATCGCGATCGGCGTGAGGCGCGCCTCGGTATAGCGGTACGCCGCCGGCGGGTCGCCTTCCACCGAGCCGAAGTTGCCCTGCCCGTCGATCAGCGGGTTGCGCAGCGAGAAGTCCTGCACCATGCGCACCAGCGCATCGTACACGCTCGCGTCGCCATGCGGGTGATACTTGCCCAGCACGTCGCCGACCACCGTCGCCGACTTCTTGTACGGACGCCCCGGCACCAGGCCCAGTTCGTTCATCGCGTAGAGCACGCGCCGGTGCACCGGCTTGAGCCCGTCACGCACGTCAGGCAGCGCGCGCGAGACGATCACGCTCATCGAGTAGTTGATGAACGATTCCTTGATCTCGTCGTCGATCAGGCGCGGAAGGATCCGTTCGCGATTGTTCGGAGCGGTCATGTGAGGCGGGAATATGGGGGCAGATTCGCGGTCGGCCGCAGACCTCGAAAATTAGCCGTTTTTGCCCCGAAAATCAATGCGCAAACCATCACGCAAATCATTACGAATCAATCACTTAGAATAAGGGCCCCGGATATGCATCCGGGGCCCGGTTTTCACGCCCGTTTTTCGCGCCGCCATCACCCCTCCGACGGCTGCTCCTCGCGCTCCAGCTCGGCCTCTTCCTCGGCCTCCGCGCGCCGCTCGAGCTCGAGCACTTCGTCGCGCTCGCGACGGTAGCTCTCGTACCACGCGCGCGTGATCTCACCCGCCAGCTCCCGGTTCCCGAGCCCGAACGCCAGGGCGAGCGCCAGCGCGATCGCGCCGAACAGGATTGCGAACGCCGTCGTCACGATGTCCGTCGCGATGCCCAGCTCCTGCACCGCCATGAACACGGCCAGCAGGATGACGCCGCCGCGTCCCACGCGCGCCAGCGTGCGCCCGCCGTGCAGCGCCCCCGCCGACGCCGCGATCAGCCCGCCCACGAACCCGCCGAGCACGATGCCGACCAGCACGATCACGATCGCGGCGATGAGCGACGGGATGTAGCTCACCAGCTCCGAAAAGACGCTCGCCAGCGACGAGAGCCCCAGCGCGTCCGCCGCGACCAGGATCACCGCGAACATCAGCAGCCAGAACACGAAGTTCGCCACCACGCGCTGCGGGTTCAGGTGCGAGCCGCCGCGCTCCACCGCGCGCAG
>DASZRI010000134.1:0-9171 GCA_035549215.1 Gemmatimonadaceae bacterium
GCCAGCGATTCGGCCGCACCCATGTACGAGGCCGCGTCGGGATCGAGCCCCGGTCCCGCCGGTTCCGTCACATAGAGGGCGCCGGCGAACGCAAGGCTCGCCATCAGCAGGGCCACGAGCCGCACCAGGTACACCGAGCTGCGCCACCGGACCGTGCCGTCTTTCGAGAAGGAGAACGCTCGTTTCACTGCCCCAATTATAGGATGTCCACCCGCGTCGCGTCACGCGCCGGCAACGCGGTCGCGCGCTTGTTGTTTCGGCGTTTATTCGGTATCATCAAATCGCGGCCATGCCTACCCAGCTCACGCTATTCCCTCCGGACGTCGCCCGCCGTCGGGTGCTTCCCGTCATCGGCGAGCAGAAGGACATCGCGTACTACGAGACGCACGCGCGGAGCGTGCTCAACGACCCGCGCGTGACCGGCATGGACGGGTTCTGGTCCATCAATCCCTACGTGGGGTGCGCCTTCGGCTGCGCCTACTGCTACGCCCGGTACGCCCATCGCTACATGCTCGAGCGCGCGGTGGCGGCGAACCCGTCGCACGACCGGCTGCGCGAGGCGCAGGCCACGCTGCCGCCCTGGCTCGCCTTCGAGCGGCAGATCTTCGTGAAGCGCAATGCGCCCGACGTCCTGCGCCGCACGCTGCGCTACGGCTCCGACCGTCACCTGGAACTGGCCCGGGGCCATCATGTCGTGATCGGCACGGCCACCGACCCGTACCAGCCCGCCGAGCGCCGCTTCCGGATTACGCGCGGCCTGCTCGAAGTGCTCGCCCAGCACGAGGGGCTGTCGGTCGTCATCATCACGAAGAGTCCGCTCGTCACGCGCGACGTGGACGTGCTGGCGCGCATCGCGCGGCACTCGGAGCTGCAGGTGCACGTGTCGCTCATCACGGTGGACCGCGAGCTGGCGCGTCGCCTGGAGCCGCGCGCGCCGACGCCCGAGGCGCGACTGCGCGCGGTCGCACGGCTGCACGCCGCAGGGATCGGCGTGCGCGTCAACGTCATGCCCGTGCTGCCCGGCATCACCGACGGCCGCGACCAGCTCGATGCGCTGGTGCAGGCCATCGCGCGCGCCGGGGCCGATGCATTCGCGCCGGGCTCGCTGGCGCTCCGCGCCACGGCGCGGCTCCGCTACCTGCCGTTCATCGAGCGCGAGTTCCCGCACCTGGCCGAGCGCTACCGGCGCGCCTACGGGCGCAGCTACCAGCTGGGCGAGCGGTACCGCACCGGGCTCCGCGAGTACATGCGCGCGCTCGGCCAGCGCCACGGCGTTCCGCTGGCGCGCAGCGACTATCGCCGCACCGGCGTGCCGCAGTCGTCCACCGACGAGCTGCAGCTCGGCATCGCGCTATAGCCGCGCGACGACCTCGCGCACTTCGCGGCGGTCCCAGTAGTTCTGGTCGCTGATCAGGATGTCCACCTCGCGCGCGTCGGGGTGCTCCGCGTCCGCGTAGTCGGCGATGTGGATGGCCGAGGTGCGCACGGGCGTGCCGTCGTCCTCCTCGAGCGACAGGTGCAGCGCGTCGCGCGACTGGTGGTACCGGTCCAGCTTCTCGGGATCCACCACCGGCCCGCCGGGCACGGGCACCGCGTCCGTGAACAGGCGGAACACGGGCTGCACGAGCTCATAGCCAACGCCCGGGCGGAAGTGCCCGCGCGCACGGCCAAGCAGGGCCGAGGCGTCTTCGAGCTCGGAGTAGCCGACGACGATGCCCGCCAGCCGGATGGTGTGTCGGATGAGGGCGGCTGGCGGCGTTGGATTGGACGTGGTCATTCGAGGCCTGGCCTGGTGACGGTATCGGGAGGTGGGCGACGGATGCGGAAGCTAAAGGTCTGCTCCACCAGCTGCCGTACCTTTTTATTGCCGATCTTGGCAGGATGAAACCGCATGTACGGGAGCGCTTCCCGGACGGCGGCCACGAACGACGGGTTCGTGGACTGCAGGATCCGGAGCGACGTCGTGTCGGCAAGGCCCGTGGTGTCCACGACGTAACGGGCGAACACGGACCCTTCGATGTTCCTCTCCAGCATGTCGGGCGGGAACGCGGGCGCCGCGCTGTTGATGTACCGTGTCACGGCGGAGTCCACGTCGAGCACGGACATGACCGAATCGGCGCCGTCGGTGTTGGCGACCGGCGGCTGGGTGACTGGTGCCTCCACCGGCTGGATGCTCGGCCCGGGATCGCGCTGCAGGTGGCGGGTCGCGTGCGAGGCGTCGAAGGTCGGTACGCTGGTGGGCGCGAGCGCGATGTAGTGCAGCACCTCGCGTTGCCCGCGCGTGGGCGCGACGTGGTCAGGCGGCGGCAGGTAGTAGACGTGGTTGGCCAGTGCGTCCCTGGCCATGCCCGGCTGGTGCCCGGTGGCCGCCACGGCTGCCGCGATCAGCACCACGTGCAATGCCACGCTGAACGTGGCGCTCGGACTGAGCGGCTGCGATCTGGCGTACTCGGTGAGCCACAGGCGCATCATGGGGCCTCCCGCGCAGGTGTCGTTCCTGCCCCCCGTAGCTACACCATACGTACGTCCGGGCGGCGCGGGCAAGTAAGGGATTGGTCAGCCCGCGCCACGCCGGGCGCCGGGCGTTTGCCCGGACGCACGCAGCCCGTTCTCACGCCTGCAGATAGCGCTCCTTGAGGATGCGCAGGTGGTGGCCGGCATGGCCCACCGTGATGTAGCAGAGCCCGCGCGCCGACACGGACGCGTTGCTCGCGGTGCCCAGGCGCGCCGCCTCGTCCGCCGACAGCGAGCGGAACAGCGCCAGCGTCGCGCCCCGCACCGCCGAGAATTCGTCGAGCAGGTCGCGCAGCGTGCGGCGGCCGGCGTTCCCGCTCTGCACGTACGCGTCCTGGTCGAACGACGCCAGCGGCGTGGCGTCGCCACGAGCGATGCGCAGCGCGCGGTAGGTGAAGATGCGCTCGGCGTCAGTGATGTGGCCGAGCACTTCCTTGATGGTCCACTTGTCGGGCGCGTAGCGGTGCAGCGCCTGCTCGTCCGACAGCCCCTTGAGCGTGTCGAGCAGGTCGCGCCCCTGCGCCTCGGCGATCGCGACGAGGTCGCCATCAGGCACGGCGGCGATGTAGCCGCTGTAGAACGGGGCGAATTCACCGGCTGCCGGGCGTGCAATGGTCGTCATCGGGGTATGCTCCGGGTGAGGAAGTCGCGCGGGCGCGTTGCGGCCCGCGGGTGAGGTTGCGAGTTCAGGGCGATCGGCGCCATCGCACGATCACGGGTCGGCTGGCGTTGCCCACGCGATCCACGGCCGTCACGGCGATCACGTCGGCGTCGGCTTCCGGGCCGAGCAGGGCGTGCACGCGCTGGTCGCTGCGCAGGATGGTGGTGGTCCACGTCGTGTCGGTGCGGGCCTGCACGACCCACTGCCACACGGACTCCTTGCCGCCGGGCCGCATGGTGACGCGACGCTCGCCGGACGCGGAGTCGGTGGAGAGCGTGACGACCGGGCGCGCCGGCGTCGTGCGGTCGAGCCACGGCGACGCCGGGATGAGCGCGGGCTGCGCGTAGTCCTGCGCAACGATCTTCTCCGACAGGCTGTCGGAGTCGGCCATGAACGCGGCCATGCTGAAGTGGATGTTGCCGCCCGCGCCGGCCTGCTGCTGCGTGAGCTTCACCTGCTGCACGATCTCGCTCGCGCGCCACGACGGGCCGCTGGTTGCCCCGACGCGGCTCGTGTAGTTGCCCACCCACAGGTGGCGGTGCTTCGCGTTCTGGTCCACCCACCACTGCAGGAGCGCGGCGTAGCCCTGGCCCGGGCTGTCGATGGACCAGTAGAGCTGCGGAGACAGGTAGTCCACCCAGCCGCTTGCGAGCCACTTGCGAGAATCCGCGTAGATCCTGGCGTACGCGTCGAAGCCCTTCACGCTGGGCGGATTGCCCGGCCGCCAGATGCCGAACGGGCTCACGCCGAAGAGCACCCACGGCTTGGCATCGTGGATCGCCTTGCCGACTTGCTCGACGAAGAGGTCCACGTTGTGGCGGCGCCAGTCGTCGCGGTCCAGCGTGCCGCCGCGCTTGCGGTAGGCGCGGTACGTGGCGGCGTCGGGAAACTCGATCTCGCGCCCGCGCCCGTTGGTCTCCGGGTACGGGTAGAAGTAGTCGTCGATGTGCACGCCATCGATGTCGTAGCGCTTGACGACATCGAGGATGGCGCGCATGGCCAGGCGCCGCGTCTCCGCGCTGCCGGGATCCATCCAGTCATACGGGCCGTAGCGGTGGACGATGCCCGGGTCGCGCCGCGTGACGTGCGTCGCGGCGGCGCGGCCGGTGTCCGCGGGATGCCGCGCGCGGAACGGGTTGAACCACGCGTGCAGCGCGAGCCCGCGGGCATGCGCCTCGCGCACGGCAAAGGCGAGCGGATCCCACGCCGGCTCGGGCGCGCGGCCCATGCGTCCGGTGAGGAAGGCGGACCAGGGCTCGTACTTCGACGCGTAGAGCGCGTCCGCGGACGGGCGCACCTGCAGGACGATGGCGTTCAGGTGCAGCGCCACGGCCTTGTCGAGGATGGCGAGCAGCTCCGCCTGCTGCTCCCACGTGGAAAGCCCGGGCTTGGACGGCCAGTCGATGTTGGCGACCGAGGCGACCCACACGCCGCGGAACTCGCGGGCGACCGCGGGCGGCACGATCGAGTCCACGTCGGCGGAGTCGGCGGGCGCCTCGGGGCCGCGCGCGTCCTGTGCGCGGAGCGGTGCGGCGAGCAGCGCCGCCAGCACCGCGGCGCGAAGGGGGGCCATTCGCATGCCAGCAAACTTAACGGCGCAGGAGACGGGGCGCGCACGGACAATTGTCAGGACGCGTGCCGCGACGCAGTTTCCCCGAAACTCTTCCCGAGGGTGCCATGCGCCGGCCGAATCCCGAGCCCGAAGAATCGTCCTCGCTGTCCCGTCGAGCGTTCCTGGGGGCGTCCGCGCTCGCCGGCGTCGCCGCGGTCACGCACCGCGACCTCACGCCCGTGGCGGACCTCGCCGCGCACGGCGCTGCTCCCGTGCGCGCGCACGCCGTGGACGAACTGGAGGAGCTCTCGATCAGCGACGTGCAGCAGGGGCTCGCCTCGGGGCGGTTCACCTCGGCGTCGCTCGCCGAGCAGTACCTGGGGCGCATCGCCGGCATGGACCAGCAGGGGCCCGCGCTGCGCGCCGTGCTCGAGACGAATCCCGATGCGCTGGCGCAGGCCCGGGCGCTGGACGACGAGCGGCGCGCGAAGGGACCGCGCGGCCCGCTGCACGGCGTGCCCGTGCTGGTGAAGGACAACCTGGCGACGGCCGACCGCATGCAGACGACGGCGGGCTCGCTGGCGCTCGTCGGGTCGAAGGTGCCGCGCGATGCGTTCGTCGTGGCGCAACTGCGCGCGGCGGGCGCGATCATCCTGGGCAAGACCAACCTCAGCGAGTGGGCCAACTGGCGCTCGACGCACTCGACGAGCGGCTGGAGCGGGCGCGGCGGGCAGGTGCGCAATCCGTACGCGCTCGACCGCTCGCCATCCGGCTCGAGCTCGGGCACCGGCGCCGCCGTCGCCGCGAACTACTGCACCGTGGGCATCGGCACGGAGACGGACGGCTCCATCCTTGCGCCGTCGTCGGCGCAGTCGCTGGTGGGCATCAAGCCGACGGTCGGGCTGGTGAGCCGCGCCGGCATCATCCCGATCGCGCACAGCCAGGACACGGCGGGACCGATGGCGCGCAGCGTGCGCGACGCGGCGATCGTGCTCGGTGCGATCGCGGGCGCCGACGCGCGCGACGCGATGACCGCGCCGGCCGCCCGCCATGCGCAGCGCGACTACACGCAGTTCCTGCGCGACGACGGGTTGAAGGGCGCGCGCATCGGCGTGGCGCGCGAGGGGTTCACGGGCGACAGCACCCCCACGGACACCCTCTTCAACGAGGCGATCGCGGCCATGAAGGACGCCGGCGCGATCATCGTGGACCCGGCCAACCTTGCCACCACCGGCAAGTACGGCGACTCGGAGTTCGACGTGCTGCAGTACGAGTTCAAGGCCGACATTGCCGCGTACCTGGCGGAGCTCTCCGGCACGTCCATGCGGACGCGGGCCGACCTGATTGCGTACAACAGCCGGCACATGGACCGCGAGATGCCGTACTTCGGGCAGGAGATCTTCCTCGCGTCCGAGAAGCGCGGCCCGCTCACTGACGACGCATACCGCAAGGCGCTGGACAAGAACCATCGCATGGCGCGCACACTCGGCATCGATGCGACGATGGACCGGTACCGGCTGGACGCGATCATCACGCCGACCATGAGCCCGCCCCCGCTGATCGACCTCGTGAACGGCGACCCGCGCGGCGGCGAGTCCAGCACGCAGCCGGCGGCGGTGGCCGGATATCCGAGCATCACGGTGCCACTCGGCTACGTGTTCGAGGTGCCCGTGGGGATCTCGTTCTTCGGGCGCGCGTGGAGCGAGCCCGTGCTGCTGCGACTGGCGTACGCGTACGAGCAGGCGACCAAGGTGCGCAAGCCGCCGAAGTACCTGGCCACGGCCCGGCTGGATTGACGCGGCGATCATCTTCAGTGCGCATCGGCACGGGCGTGACGCAAAGCTGCCAAGCATGCAGGGGCGGACCCCCCGGTCCTATGGCGACGCGGGGGGTGGGTGGACGCGCCGGAATGGAGTATTCTTAGGGATACCGGATGGGTGTGAACACGGACATGGCAAGACAGCGGCCGAACAATCCCAAGCGACGCGGCGCCAAGCGCGGCCGTCCGGCGAAGGGCAGCGGGTCGGCATACTTCATGCAGCCCGGCAAGCGCGGCGCGATGATCGTGCTCCGCAAGCCGTGCGGCAACCGCGTCACGCCGAAGGTGTGCGGCGTGATGCCCACGCGGGCGCACGCGAAGGCACTCGTGGACCAGCTCGAGCGCGCGGAATCGGCGGTGAACGACCTCTTCTACGAGGCCACCGACGACGGAATCGAGGCGCTGGAGGCAGTGCTCGCGGCGTGTTGCGACGCCGTGCTCAAGCGGATGCCGGTGCCCCAGCGCCAAGCGTCGCCGCCTGAGGCGTCAGCGGCGGAACTGGCCGACGGCACGGGCTGACGCGGCGATCACTTCCGCGGCGGCACGAACCCCGTGAAGTGCCCCGTGTGGCGCCACGTGGACGTCTCCGTCATGAGCCCCGCCCCGTCCAGCGGCGCGAGCTCCGTCTCGTGCAGGCGGCTCACGTCCACGCTCTCGGAGCCATCGGCCGCCAGCGGGTTGTACATGCTCACGAACCGCTCGCCGAAGCGGACCTCGTCCGCCTTGTACGACGAGCGCGCGTGCACCTGCTGCGAGAACGTCTCGTCGATGCCGCTGAGCATGACCAGGAACTCGGCCTCGCATTCCTGCAGGTCGCGCGCGGTGAGCCCGGACAGCGGGCTCTTCTCGTCGATCGGGTGCACGATGGTCCAGCTCAGCGGGAAGAACACGACGCGCGTGCGCTCCAGCGTGAGCTGGTCGTACCGGCGGACCGTGGCGCCGCCCTTCTGCTCGATGCGCGTGAACAGCACCTTCACCTCGAGCTCGATGAGCTGGTTGCTCCGCCCGTTGATGATGCGGAACATGAAGCCGCTGCCCCCGCGGTAGGGCGCAACGACCGCCCGGTTGCTGAAGATGACGCGGGCGGTCGGCCGCGCGAACCGCGAGAACAGCACGCCGGTGGCGAGCGCGAACCCCAGCAGCCCGGAGATGGACTCGATGGTGACGACGAAGTTCGCGGCCAGCGACACCGGCGTCACGTTGCCGTAGCCGATCGTGGCCAGCGTGTGCACGCTGAAGAAGAACGCCTGCGCGAACCGCCCCTCGACGTCCGACGGGTGCACGCCCGCCAGCGCGTTCGGGCCGCACAGCACGTACAGCCACGCGAACAGGAAGTTCGTCGCCATGTAGGCGCAGACGAGCAGCGCCAGGAACTTCGGCCACGACATGGACAGCATGTCGTGGTACAGGCTCAGCGAGCCGAAGCGCGGCAGTCCCTGCCGCTCGACGTTGAACGACCCGTCGCGGTTCAGCAGCCGCTTGGAATGCTGCGCGCCGACGACGGTGCCGAAGCCGAGGTCCTTGGGCTCCTCGGCGTTCGGCACCTGCGCACCCTGCCCGGGCATCGTCATGCGCGCGCCGCGGTGCGCGGCGTCATCGGACGCCGGCCGGCGTCGTGCGATTGATGCACGGCCAGGTCACGGCTCGCTGCCGCGGTTGAGTTCCGCCTGCACCCGGGCGCGCCGGGCCTTGAGGCGGTCCTCCATCTGCAGCCGCGGGATGCCGTCGGTCATCCACTCCGGTGCCGGCGCGCCCTTGAGGTAGTGGTCGAAGAACTCGCCCATGCGCGCGGCGTAGTCCCGCTGGTTCACCGGCTTGGCCAGCCCGTGGTTCTCGCCCACGTACGTGAGCAGGATGACGTTCTTGCCCGCGCCGCGCAGGTGGTTGAACCACGTCACGCCCTGGTTGAAGTCCACGGCGCCATCCTTGTCGTCGGACAGGATGATGAGCGGCGTCGTCACGTTCTTGGAGTGGAACGCCGGCGTGTTGCGCACGTAGGCGTCCCAGTTGTCCAGGAAGCCGCCCTTGAAGCGCCCCTGGCTGGACTCGAAGATCGCGGCGTCGGCCGTGCCCGTGTTCCAGTAGATGGACCCGTCCATGCTGATCATGTCGGTGAGCGGCGCGCCGGCGATGGCGGCGGCGAAGATGTGCGTCTGCGTCACGAGGAACGACGTCTGGTAGCCGCCCCACGAGTGGCCGTGCAGCCCGACGTGCGCCGAGTCCACGATGCCGGTGGCGATCGCCGCCTTCACCGCCGGGACGACGCACCACACGGCCGACATGCCCGGGTCGTTGACGCGATAGACGATGTCCGGCTCGAGCACGGCGTATCCGCGGCTGGTGTACACGCTGATGTTCGGCGCACGCGTGTCGTTGGGCACGACGTAGCCGTGCAGCCCCTGCGAGAGCTTCTCGTAGATCTCGACGATCATCGGGTACTTCTTGCCCGGCTCGTAGTTGGCGGGCAGGAAGAGCGCGCCCTGCAGCGTGTCCCCCTTGTCGCTCACGTAGTTGACCAGGCGCGCGCCGCTGGACCACGCGAAGTCCTTCTGCTGCGGGTTCGCATCCGTCAGGCGCGTGCCGCCGGAGTAGTCCGCCCTGGCGATGTACCAGTCCGGGAAGTCG
>DASZRI010000135.1:0-6742 GCA_035549215.1 Gemmatimonadaceae bacterium
AACTGGCGCAGGATGTCGCGGCGCTTGGCGCCAAGCGCCTTGCGGATGCCGATCTCCGCGGTGCGCTCGGCCACGGCCACGAGCATGATGTTCATGATGACGATCGCGCCGACGAGCAGCCCGAACGCCGGCAGGATGACGCCGGCCAGGACCAGGTAGCCCTTCACCTTGTCCCAGAAGGCGAGGGCGGAGTCCGAGGTCTCGAGCGCGAAGTTGTCCGGCTGCCACGGGTGCAGGTGCCGCTGCGCGCGCATCACCTGCCGCGCGCGCTCCATGTTGTCGGGCATGCCCGCCTCGGTGGCCGACTGCACGATCATTGCGTCGATGACGCCGTGCGGGTTCACCAGGCGATTGAGCGGCGAGCGCTCGGGCGCAATGAGGAACTTGTCCAGCGAGATGCCGAACACGCTGCCCTGCGACTCCGCCACGCCGACGACGGTGTACGGCACGCCGCCGAGGCGCAGCTCGCGTCCCACGGGGTTGAGGTTCGGGAAGAAGTGGTCGGCCACGTCCTGCCCGATCACGATGACCGTGGAGCCGAGCGCGTATTCCTGCGGCGTGAACAGGCGCCCGTTGGTGACGCCCATGCGCTTGATCGTGAACCAGCCCTCGCTCACCGTGCTCGCCTGCACGGGACGCGGCGTGGCGTAGCGGGACTGCACGCTCACGTTGCTGCCGCTCTCCACGGCCCACAGCGTGCCCGGGGCCAGGGCGGCGGCGACGGGATCGACCTCGTAGCGGTAGAGCTGGGGACGCCGGCGGTACTCACGCAGCGTCGAGGCGTCCACGTCCCCGAGGTTGATGTTGGGGCGGCGCCGCAGCTCGAACGAGTTGATCGCGATGAGCTTGCCGACCAGGTCGTCGCGCATGTAGTTGCCCATGCCCGTCACGATGGAGACCACCGTGATCAGGAACATGACGCCGATCATGACGCCGAGGAGCGTGAAGAAGCTCTTCAGCTTCTGGACGCGGATCTGGGCGAAGGCGAGGCGGATGGCTTCGTAGAGCGGCACGGGGACGTGGTAGAGATGACAAGGCGGCGGAGCATGCGCCCCGCCGCCCCGGAGTCAGTGGCCGAGGGGCCCCGGCCCGGCGCTACAGCCCCACGCGGGCGGTGAACGCCTCGCGCCGGTCGTCCGTGGCCACCAGGCCGTCGCGGAGCACGACCACGCGGCGGGCGTGCGCCGCGATGTCGGGCTCGTGCGTGACCATGATGACGGTCTGGCCCTGCGAGGCCAGCTCCTCGAACACCTTCATGATCTCCTCGGAGGTGGCCGAGTCCAGGTTGCCCGTGGGCTCGTCGGCGAGGAGCATGGACGGGCTGTTCACCAGCGCGCGGGCAATGGCCACGCGCTGGCGCTGGCCGCCCGAGAGCTCGTTCGGGCGGTGGTCCATGCGGTGCTCGAGCTGCACGCGCTCCAGCGCCTGCTTGGCGCGCTTGCGGCGCTCGTCGGCCGAGAAGCCGGCGTACACGAGCGGGAGCTCGACGTTGTGCAGGGCGGTGGCGCGCGGCAGCAGGTTGAACGTCTGGAAGACGAACCCGATCTCCTTGTTGCGGATGCGCGCCAGCTCGTCGTCCGACATCTCGGACACGAGCGTGCCGTTCAGCCAGTATTCGCCGGCCGACGGCGTGTCCAGGCACCCCAGGATGTTCATGAGGGTGGACTTGCCGGAGCCGGACGGGCCCATGATCGCGACATACTCGTTGCGCGAGATGGCGATGTCCACGCCGCGCAGCGCGCGGACGATTTCACCGCCCATGTCGTACTCGCGCTTGATGCCGCGGGTGACGATGACCCACCGGCTCTCGGGCGCCTTGCCGGTCTGCGAGACCACGACCTGGCGTTCAGCGGTCGTGCTCAGGGGAGTTTCGGCCGTTTGCTGGCTCACTGTGTGCCGTCCTAGGGTTTCTTGGTGTCCTGCTTGGTCTCCTTCACGAGCGTCCCATCCTTCAGCTCGCGAATGGCCTGATAGGTGCCGGCCACGATCCGTTCGCCTTCCTTGAGTCCATCCAGGACCTCGAACTGCTTCTCGCCGGCTATCCCTACCTTTACGGGCCGGAAGGTCACTTTGTTGTCCGCACCGACCACGAAGACCCCTTCGACGTCCTTCTTGCCCACTTCCTTCCTGGGCTTGGGCTTGCCCAGTCCCACGGCGGTGTCCGCGTTGGCGAGGGCCTCGTTCTCGCGGACCGTCAGGGCAATGATCGGGATGGCCAGCACGTTCTTCCGCGTGTCGGTCACGACCTTGGCCGTGGCCGAGAAGTCGGGGCGCGTGTCCGGCGGCGCGTTGAGCAGCCGGATGGTCACCTCGTAATCTACTGCCTGGTCTCCGCTGCTGGTGGCGGCGGCGGCGTTCTTGACCGAGCTGTTGGAGATCTCGGTGACGCGGCCCAGGAACGTGGTGTCGGGGAACGCGTCGAGCTGCACCAGGGCGGAGTCGCCGACGCTGATGCGGGCGACGTCCGTCTCGTCCACCTTCACCTTCGTCTCCAGCACCGACATGTCGCTGATCGTGAGCAGCGTGGCGGCGTCCTTGTTCAGCGTGCCCTGGATGGCCGTCTCGCCCTGCTCGACGTTCAGGCGCGTCACGCGGCCGGACATCGGCGCGTAGATCGTCGTCTTGTCGAGCATCGAGCGGGCGTTCTCCAGCGACGCGATCGCCTGGTCCACCTGGTGCTTGGCGGACTCGGCCAGCGCCTGGTTGACGTCCGCCGACGTGCGGAGCTGGTCGAGCTGCTCGTCGGACACGAGCTGCGGGTTGGACTTCTTGATCTCCAGCGAGCGCTGGTAGGCCTTCTGCGCGTTCAGCAGGTTGGCCTTGGCCTGTTCCTGCTGGGCCTGCGCGGCGGCGACGTTGGCCTCCCACTGCTTGACGGTGGCCTGCGCGCTGGCGGGGTCGATCTGGACCAGGAGCTGGCCCTTGGTGACCATGTCGCCTTCCTTGACCGCGAGCTTGACGATCTTGCCCGAGACGTCGGAGCTGATGTCCACCTTGGTGTGGGCCTGGACCTGGCCGCTGGCGGTGACCGAGGCCACGAGGTCGGCGCGCTGGACCTTCTCGATGCGCACTTCCGTGGCGGCGTTGGAGCGCTTGGCCGCGGCCGTGCCGACGATCGCGGCGATGGCCACGATCACGACACCGGCAATGGACCACTTGACTCGCTTGCTCATGACTGTCCTCGAGGGGCTAGCGGAGGGGGCGACCCACCGCGCTTTCCAGCGCGGCGAATGCCTTGTGATAATCGTAGATCGAGTTCACGCGGTCCATCTCGGCCTGCGCGTACGTGCCGCGCGCCGTGAGCACGTCCAGGAACGTCGCGCTGCCCACGCGGTAGCGCTCCTCGGCGAACTGCAGCGCCTCGCGCGCCGCGGCCGCGTTGGACTGCCGCAGCGCCACGGTGCGCGCGGCCAGCGAGAGGTTCAGGTACGCCTGCGTGACGTCGCTCGTGAGCTGCAGCTCGCGCGCCCGCAGGCTGTACTGCGCGTTCTCCTCGGTGGCCCGCGCCTGCTCCACGTTCTGCTCCCGGTTGAAGCCGTCGAAGAGCGGCAGCGAGAGCGTGGCGTTGAACGACATCGGGGCGCGCGTGAACCGGAACGGGAACACGTTGTTGGCGTCGCGAATGGACTGGACCTGCGCCGAGCTCAGCGTGAAGCGGCTGCAGTCGTACGAGGCCAGCCCGACCCGGGCGCGGATGGAGTCGGCCTGGATGCAGCTCGCCTGCTGCGACATCGCGCCCGCCATCGCCTGGCCGACCAGGAAGTCGGAGTTCGTGTACTGGTACGAGTTGCCGCCCAGCCCCGTGCTCAGCGAGAGCGTGGGGGTGTAGCGCGCCTTGGCGGTGCGCACGCCGATCGTGGCCGCGTGCTCGCGCGAACGCAGCGCGGCCACGGCCGGGTTGTGCGCGCGGGCCAGGTCGAGCACCGAGTCCAGCGAGAAGGCCGGCGCCCCGACGGCGAAGTTCGTGGCCAGCGACACGCCGGACTGCGGCGGCACGCCGAGCTGGCTGAAGAGCTGGACCATGGCCACGTCCGCGTTGTTCTTCTCGGTCATGGCCTGCACCTGCGCCTGGCCGAGCGCGACTTCCGCGTTGCGCACGTCCAGGCTGGTGCCGGAGCCGACGGCGAGCTTGGCCTTGGCCAGGTCGAGCTGCGTCTGCGCCGTGAGCACCAGCGAGTCCTGGATCTGCGCGCGGGCGCGGGCCTGCAGCGCGTTCAGGTACGCCGTCGTGACGTTGGCGCGCAGCGCCTCGGCGTTGCCGGCGATGTCCGCCTCGGTGGCGGCGCGGTTCGCGCGCTGCAGCACCGGGTTCAGGAACGTCGCGGCGCTCAGGCTGTACTGCAGGCTCAGGCTGTAGAACGACTGCACGGCGTCGGAGCTGCTGGAGAACGCGAGCCCGTTGAACACCTGCTTGCCGCCCTGCTGGTAGCCGCCGCCGAACGAGGCATTGGCCGAGGGCAGGAACGCGCCGTACGCCGAGCGCACCTGCGCGTCGGCGGTGCGCCGCGCGGTGAGGCTCTGCAGGTATGTCGGGTTGTTCTGCCGGGCGATGGTGATGGCCTCGTCCAGCGACAGCGAGCTGCCCACGGGGGCGGCGCCTCCCTGGGCAAACGCGGCCTGCGCAGCCAGCACCACCAGCGCGGCGGACACCGAAAGTCGCATGTGGGTACAGTCCTGTAGTGAGAAGTCAGGCACCCGTACGGCGGGGGCGGACAGCAGGTTTCAGGGCCGGCCCGCCAGGCGGCGGACCGGCCCCGTTGCATACGGTGCGGGGGCTAGCGCCCCAGGTCGTCGCGCTGGGCGATCAGCCCCGCCGCGGGGATCGAGACGCGCAGGAGCCGCCCATCCTGGGCGACCCACACGTCGCGG
Organism: Gemmatimonadaceae bacterium; assembly: GCA_035549215.1. Lineage (GTDB taxonomy): Bacteria > Gemmatimonadota > Gemmatimonadetes > Gemmatimonadales > Gemmatimonadaceae > JAGWRI01. The sequence continues at coordinate 4,870 of DASZRI010000135.1, forward strand.
GTGGCGCCGTCGCTCCCCACGAGCGACACATGGCGCGCCTGCACGGTGGTGCGGCCCACCCGGATCGACTCCTGCCCCCGGGCCTCGAACCGAAATGTAGCCTGCGTGCCGCTCAGCGGTTCCACGACCGAGAACGACGGCCGGTCCGGCGGCAGGGCCACGAAGTAGTACTGGTGGAACATCTCGCGGTCGAGCACCAGCGCGTTGGCCTGGAGCACGTAGTCGCGGGCCGACTCGCCGTGGCGGGTCCGCATGATTGTACTGAACCGCTCCGGGCGGCCGGTGCCGTGCAGGTGCGTGTCCAGGGTTCCGTTCACGCGAACCTCGGCGTCGTACAGGACGGGCGAGCCGAGCGAGTCCACGCCCAGGCTGGTGGTGACGCGGCGGTCACCCATGGAGAGCTGCCCCGTGGCGCGATACACCTGGCCCGCGGTCCCGGCGGCGCGCACGATGCGGAACGACTCGCGGCCCAGCGTCAGGCCGTCCTTCGTGACGAGCAGCGTCCCTTCGTCGAGGAGCTGTTCCTGCGCGCGCAGCGCGGGCGCGCAGGCGGCGGACAGCATGAGGGCAAGGAGGATCGGTCGCATACGTATGGGGTACCCGGGAGGGGGCGCGTGGTTCAGGGGCGGGTGGTGGGCGCACGGAAGACGCGCTCGCGCACCCGCGCATGGATGCGCTCGTACAGGATGCGCCCCTTCTCGGCCGAGGCGAGGGTGGGACGCCCCACCGAGCCGGGGCTGTCCGCCGGCACCTGCAGCCAGCCGCGGCGGTATCGTCGCGACGCGTCCTCCGTCATCGTATAATCCTGCGCGAGGCTCATCTGGACCAGCTCCGGCGCCAGGTGCAGCAACAGTGAAGTATCCACCTCGTCTCCGTGCATCGGTCCCTGCTGCCCCTCGAGCACGTCGCTGAAGTCGAGCGCGAAGATGTCCACCACCCGCACCCGCGCCCCCGAGGTGACGACCGTCTCGAGCGCCTCGAGGTGCGGGTCGTGCTCGTGCGCCGTGAGCAGGATGAACTCCTGCACGCCGCCCGATTCCCAGGTATCCACGAGGTCGTTGAGCATCCGGTGCAGCGTCTTGCGGCGGAGGGAGCCGTTCCCGGCGCACGCGCGCTGCGTCGGGATGTTGACGCCGTACTCCAGCGTGGGCGCGCGCAGGATGCTGAACTCGGCCGACAGGTCGTCGGCGAGCCGCTCGACGACGATCGTGTCGCATCCCAGCGGCAGGTGCGCCCCGTGCTGCTCGCACGTGCCCACCGGCACGATCAGGCGTGGGTCGGCGGCGAGCACTCCGGCGACCTCGGTCGGACGCAGTTCCTTGAGCCGGCGCGGGCGCGCGGGCGAGAGCGTGGACATCAGGGCGTGAGGGGCGATGGCTGCGGGACGCGCTGAGCAGGTGCGAGCGGCCGTCTGGCCGGTCGCGGCGGCGCTGGCGCTGCTCGCGGCGTGCCAGTGGCTGACGGGAACGACCATAGAGTACCTCGTGGCGTGCGCGGTCGCCACCGGCATCGCCGCGGTGGCGCTGCGTGACATCCCGCTCGCGCGGCGCCTCTGGCCCGGGCTATCCACGGTCGCGCTGCTGCTCGTCGTGGTCGTGGGCGCGGTGACGCAGTGGGAGCTGTTCCGCATCGACGCGCAGTGGCCGTCGGAGCGCTCGGCGCTCGTCGCCGACGGGCTCGCGTCGCTCGACGCCGAGGTGGATCACGCGCTGGTGTCGCTGCGGGCCACGGCCGCGCGTGCGCTCGACGCCCCGCAGGCCGCGACCGCGGCCTTTGCCGCGCTCCCGGGTAGCGACGACCCGGGCGTGGACGGCGGCGTGGTGCTGTACGACCACGGGCAGCCGCTCGCGTGGAGCGGGGCCATCCGCGTGCC
>DASZRI010000136.1:0-3891 GCA_035549215.1 Gemmatimonadaceae bacterium
CTGGGGGGGTGGCCCGGGTGCGGCCTCCCGCCCTTCACTACACCTGAACTGGCCGCAGGTTACGGCTTGCGGTCCGTGCACCCCGGCGCGCCGGTGTTGTTCCCCTCGTCCACCGTGATCGGGAAGTTCACGTCCGTGCCCACCACGCCGCCGGCCGCGCCCTGGTAGGCGCCGGTCGGGAACACCGACTCGGCACTGCGCCCGTACTGGCGAATCAGGCGGCGCATGTCACCCAGGCGGTGACCGGTGAGGTACATCCAGAACGCCCGCTCGTGGAACAGCAGGTTCACGCGACCGTCGGGCGTGCCGGGGTCGGTGAGCGGCGGCAGCGCGGTTGCCGGCGACTGGCCGGCCTGCGTGTACGGCAGGCTGTTGCCGATGACCGTGTTCTTGCGCAGCGCGTTCAGCGTGTCGAGCATCGCCTGGACGTTGCCATTCTTCAGCAGGTTCTCGGCGATGATCAACTGCGCCTCCACGCCGTCGGCGAGGACCACCGGCGCGGCGTACGACGGGTACTTCTGCGTGTAGTAGGCCGGCGAGCTGCCGTCCTGCCCCACGCCCGAGCGGTTGTACCGCACACGCCAGTCGCCCGTCGTGCCGGCCACGTTCTGGCCCTCGGTACGGAACGCGAGGCCATTGGTACCATCCATGTCCGCCACCGCGAAGCGCTTGCTCTGCGGACCGACGTTCGTGTAGATGCCGTTGTTCTCACGGCCGCTGTTCGTGGACGTGTACACGAAGTACTGCCACGTCGCCGGGACACCCGCCGCGGCCGCCGCAGCGCCCGCGTAGTCGCCCTTGTCGAGCAGCGCGCGCGCCTTGCCGACCTTGGCCAGGTAGGCCTGGTTCGAACCCGGCGCGGCCAGGGCAAGCGCCGAGTCGAACTGCGCGACGGCCAGCGCCAGGCTCTGGTCGCCGGACTGCGCCGGGCCGTACTTGGACACGCCGTTGACGAACGAGCTGTACGACACGCCGTTGCACCAGTCCTCGGCGAACATCACGTACATGAAGCCGTCGAGCGCGTGCAGCTCGGCGCGGCGCGGGTCCGTCGGCGCGTACTGCGCGAACGCCGCCGTGCCGCGCTCCAGCGACGCGCGGGCCAGGTGCATCTGGCGGTACCAGGTCTGCACCGTGCCGTTGGTGACCTGCGTGGTGCGCTGGTCCACCTCGATGCGCGTCGGGAAGGTGTCGATGTCGCGGAGCTCGTCCGTCATGAGCCCCGGCAGCGTCACTGCCCCGTCCGTGCTCGTGAACTGCTGCTGGAAGTCGGCAAGGCCGCCGGCGTACACCACCGGGAGGCCAGCCGCGTTGGAAACCGACGCGGGCGTGGCGACGTCCACGTCGTCCACGTGCAGCGTCTTGTCAAGGTTGCAGGCGGTCAGGGCCAGGCCACCGAGCGCGAGTGCGCTCAGCGATCGGACGCCCCGCCACGTGCGGGAATATGCAGTCGTCATGATTCGTCTGTCGCTCATGGTATGGGTGGCGTGATCAGAAGTTGACGTCGAGGCGCAGCGTCCACATCCGGACCGGCGGCTGCGTCAGGAAGTCCACCGTGGTGAACCCGTTCGGCGCCACGTAGTTCAGCTCGGGGTCGAAGCCCTTGTACTTGGTCCACGTGTGCAGGTTGCGGCCAGCCAGCGTGAGCATGACCGACTGCGAGTTCATCTTGGCCGCCACCGACTTGGGCAGCGTCCAGGTCGCCGACGCCTCGCGCAGCTTGGTGAAGCTCGCGTCCTGGATGTAGCCCCAGCTCGAGCCCTCGAGGCGCGCGATGGCCGCGGCCTGCAGGTCGAGCGGCGCCTTCGGGTCGTTCACCTCGGGGCAGTTGTTGAACGCCGAGGACGTGCAGCGGAACTCCTCGGTGTTGTTGTACAGGTACATGCCGCCGCGGTGGTTGAACAGCGCCGAGAGCCGCAGGCTGTTGAACAGCGTGAACGTCGGCGTCACGTTGAACTCGTTGGTCGGCAGGACGCCGCCACGGAACTGGACGCTGGAGCTGAGCTGGACCTCGCACGCCGGCCCGCCGGCCACCTGCACCTGGCCCGGGCAGTTGACGCGGCTGAGCATGCCGTCGCCGTTCAGGTCCTTGTACGTGTATGACTGCTGCCAGTAGCCACCCAGGGGATAGCCCTCGGTGTGCCGCTGCGTGCCGCCATTGAAGATGATCGGCGCGATCCCGGCGCCGAGCTTGTTCAGGCGGTTGGTGCTCGTCGAGGCCGAGAACGACAAGTCGAACTTCAGGTTGCGGCGGTCGATGGCCGTCGCGTCCACCTGGAACTCGTTGCCCCCGTTGTACACCTCGCCGAGGTTCACGAACTGCGACGTGCTCACGCCGAGCGAAGGCGCCAGCGTGCGCGCGATGAGCGCGTCCGTCGTCTTCTTGCGGAAGTTCGTGTACACGAAGTTCACGCGATCCTGGAACAGGCTGAAGTCACCGCCGAACTCGAGCTCGCGCGAGATCTCCGGCTTGAGGTTCGCGTTGCCCGTGCCACCGATGACGACGGCCGTGAGCTCCTGCGCGCCCGGCGCCGCGACCGCGACGCCGCTCAGGTACGTGTCGGACTGGCGGAAGCCGGGGCGCTGGCCCGAGACGCCGTACGAACTGCGCAGGCGCACCGAGCTCAGCCAGCTGCGGTTCAGGAAGCTGTTCTTGAAGAACGGCTCCTCGGACACGACCCACGAGGCGCTGACGGCGGGGTAGTACGCGAGCTTGAAGTTCGAGCCGAACGCGCTGTTCTCGTCGCCACGCAGCGAGCCGGTCACGAACAGGCGGTCGCGCCACGAGAGCTGCTCGCGGGCGTAGCCACCGACCGTGATGATCGTCTGGTTGTACTCGCCGATGTTCTTGTTCGCGCCGGCCGTGGCCAGCGAACCCGTGCCCGGCACGAGGTTCGTGCCGCTCGCGCTGGTGCCGTGCTGCTGCTCGTTGATGTACTGGCCGCCGATGGAGGTGGACGTCGCCACGTTCCACCACGGCAGGTTGTGCTGCGCCGTGAGGCTGCCGTTGGCCGAATACGTCAGGTTCTGCGCCCGCAGCTCGTACCGCGAGCCGTTCGTCAGGCCGGCGTTGATGAAGGTCACCACGTTCGCCGGGATCAGGCTGGCATCGAGCGTGTTGTCCACGTCCATGCCCGACTGGCCCACCGCCGTGAGCCACGGCAGCACCTGCCAGGTCACGTTGGCACCACCCACGAACCGCTTGGTGTCTTCCGCGTTGTTGATGTAGTAGAACGTCGAGGGCGGGGCGCTGTAGAAGCCGCGGCTGATCGTGTCGCCACGGCACTGCGTGATCGTGTTGCCCGGGGCGCAGTTGAATGCGCGGCCGAGCATCGTGTTGCCCATCACGCCGTAGATGTTGTTGTCGTTGTACGGCAGGCGGATGTCACGCTGGATGTAGTTCGCCGTGACCGTCGCGTTCACGTTCGGCTTGAGCTGCGCGCTCACGTTCGAGCGCAGGCTGAAGGCGTGCACCTGGTTCACCTGCGTGATGCCCTGCGTGCGGGTCATGTCGCCGCTGATGAAGTACTGCGCGACGTCGCTGCCGCCGGAGGTGCTGAGCCCGAAGTTGCGGTCGTTGCCCGTGCCCTGCACGTGGTAGTAATCCATCGCGTTGAAGCTCACGAGCTGGCCCATCGTGCACAGGCCCGACGTCGCGCGGTCGATCGTGCAGGACGCACCGTACAGCGAGCCGTTCGGCGCCGTGCCGATGTTGTAGTAGTTCGCCGGATACTTCGTCGGGTCGTTCATCTGGCCGTACTGGCCGAAGAACCGCCACTGCGCCGCGCCGGCGCGGCCACGCTTGGTCGTGATCTGGATGACGCCGTTCGCCGCCGCCGTGCCGTAGAGGGCCGAGGCCGCCGGGCCCTTCAGCACCTCGATGCTCTCGATCTC
>DASZRI010000137.1:0-21707 GCA_035549215.1 Gemmatimonadaceae bacterium
CTGCGACCGGGCGGCCCACGTCTCCACGCGCTGCCGTTCTGCCGTGTCGCTCTCCCCGCGCACGAACCGGCGGATGGCCACCGGCTCCATCCCCTGCAAGGGAGGGTGCCCGGCCAGTCGGGCCTCAATCGCGGCGTTGGGGTCGAGATGATCGGTCATGCCTCCTTAGAGGCACCGACCGCCCGTTTCCCCTGAGTCCGGGCCCTACCCCTGCTCCTTCCACGGCGCGAGGACGCGGCGCAGGACCTGGAAGGCGCGGCTCATGTGCGACTCGACCGTCTTCACCGATAGCCCGAGCTCGTCCGCGATCTGGCGGGCACTCAGGTCGCGTTCGTGCCGCAGGGTGAACACGTCGCGCGCTCGCGGTGGCATGGCCGCACGCGCCGCGTCCAGCGCAGCGCCCAGCTCTGCGCGCTCGGCCAGGGCAGACGGGTCGGCATCGGGCGCGGCGAATCGCTCGGGAATCGCATGCTCGGCCGTCTCCAGCTCGATCCCGCTGGACGCTCCTCGGGTCCGGGACCGGCGCACCCGGTGCGCCGCGTTGTGCACCGATCGAAGCAGGTAGGCGCGCAGCGACGACGTCACATGCCACTGGTCGCGGCCGTTCCAGATCGACAGGAAGACATCCTGCACGATCTCTTCGGCCAGGTCCGGGGAGCCCGTGGCGCGTTGGGCCGCCGTGAGCAGTTCCACGCGATAGGCCCGGAAGATCATTTCCAGTGCCACCGCATCGCCGGCACGAACCCGCGCAACCGCCAGTTGCTCGCGGCGGCGGGAGGCGAGGTCGGTCGTCGTCGAAGGGTGGGAATTCACGGACGTTCCGGGGACGGACCCTTCAATATTCGGACGGCCCACTGGCTTCGCAACACAGGGGCCGGACGTCCGGACCGGCTCGATACAGGGCTGAAGAGGCCGCCACCTATGACAAACGGCGCGGTCCCTCGTTGGGGACCGCGCCGTGCTTGCCATCCGGGATTGTCCATCCAGTGGCCAGGGACGGAATCGAACCGCCGACACGCGGATTTTCAGTCCGCTGCTCTACCAACTGAGCTACCTGGCCGTAAGCCCGGAAGTCTAACCACCCCCCGGGCCCGAGTTCAACCTCGAGGTCCAATTGGGCCCCGGAATTTCCGCCCCCCGCTGAGTGGGTCAGGCAAACATTCCGCTCGCCTTCCGGCAGCGGAAAACCTACATTATACCGCCTCGGCCCCCCGGGGGTCCGAGGCCGGCGTGACGTGGGTCCTTGCCTTTACACCTCCGTTACCCCGGCAGGCTGCATCCTGAAGCGTTACCGTTCGAGATTCTTCCGCCCAGCGCGGCCACTCCGGGTCGCCTCGGCAATCGTGCGGCGCCTGCCCCAGGCGCCAACACCACAATCAGGAACCCTCACTCATGAGAATTCCACGTTGGACGCTCGGTGGTTTCGTGGCCGCTGCGCTCGCGTTCGCGCTCGCGCTGCCGGCGACCGCCGCAGCGCAAGGCGTCACGACCGGCGCCATCGCCGGCACGGTCACCAATGATCAGGGCCAGCCCGTCGAGGCCGCCCAGGTCCAGGTGATCAACCGCACCACGGGCTTCTCCAGCCGGGTGACCACCAAGGCCGACGGCCGTTACATCGTCCCCGGCCTCGAGGTTGGCTCCTCTTACGCGGTCACCGTCCGGCGCCTGGGCTTCCAGCCTGTGACGCGCGAGAACGTCACCGTCGTCCTCAGCCAGGTCACCCGCATCGACCTGCAGCTCGTGACGCAGGCCGCGCAGCTCCAGGCCGTCAACGTCCTCGGCACGCAGGATCCGGTGATGTCCACGTCGCACACGGGCGTGACCACCACCATCTCGGATTCCTCGCTGCGCCGGCTGCCGACGCTGAACCGCAACTTCACGGACTTCGTCGCGCTCACCCCGCAGGTTTCCACGGTGGGCCCCGGCCTCTCCGGCGGCGGCGTCAACAACCGCTTCAACAACATCCAGATCGACGGCTCCACCGAAGCCGACCTGTTCGGCCTCGGCTCCACCGGCCAGCCCGGCGGCCAGGCGAACGGCAAGTCGATCAGCCTCGAGGCGGTCAAGGAGTACCAGGTCCTCCTGTCGCCGTACGACGTGCGCCAGGCCAACTTCTCCGGCCTGCTCGTCAACGCGGTGACCAAGAGCGGCACGAACGATTGGCACGGCTCGCTGGTCGGCGTCGGCCGCAACCAGGGCCTCACGCGGTCGCAGCCCTACATCAACAAGTACAACCAGACGCAGGGCGCCTTCTCCCTCGGCGGCCCGCTGGTGCGCGACAAGGCGCTGTTCTTCGTCGCCGGCGACTGGCAGGCCCGTTCGACGCCTGCCTCCGGTCCGTACATCGGCAGCTCGCTGTCCGGCCCGAACCAGGCGATCGTGGACGAGGTGAACGGCGCGCTGTCCAAGTACGGCATGCCCACCGGCTCCGGCGCGCTGATCAACAACGGCAACCCGCTGGCGAACCTGTTCGCGCGCCTCGACTTCAACCTGCCGGGCAACTCGCAGCTCGTCATCCGCGACAACTACGGCCGCGCCGTGCAGGACATCTTCAGCCGCTCGGCCAGCTCGTACTCGCTCGACAACAACGGCTACCACTTCAAGTCCAAGAAGAACGCCGCCGTCGCGCAGCTCCGCACGCTGTTCAGCAACAGCTCCTTCAACGAGCTCCTGCTGAACTACGAGACGATCCGCGACCGTCGCGCCCCGGGCGCCCGGGCCCCGCAGGTCACGGTGTACGACGGCGGCTTCGGCATCATCGATGGCGCCGAGCGCTACTCGCAGGGCAATGAGCTCGACCAGGACCTCGTCGAGCTGACCGACAACTACACGATGCCCTTCGGTGCGCACCGCGTGACCATCGGTGCCACGGGCCAGTGGTACAAGGTCCGCAACCTGTTCACGCAGGCCTCGTACGGCGTGTGGACGTTCGGCACGCTGGACTCGCTCAACGCCGGCAACCCGCGCCAGTATGTCGTCGGCGTGCCGCTCTCGGGCGACGGCGCCGTGCGCTTCCGCGCCGGCAACTTCGGCGGCTACATCCAGGACGAGTGGACGGCCACGCAGCGCTTCTCGCTGACGTACGGTGTCCGCTTCGACGACCCGATCTTCTTCACCAAGCCGCCGTTCAACCAGTCCGTGTCTGATGGCTTCGGCCGCAACACGCAGGACGTGCCGTCGGGCAACATCCAGTGGTCGCCGCGCGTCGGCTTCAACTGGGACGTGACCGGCGACTCGAAGAACCAGCTCCGTGGCGGTGCCGGCCTCTTCACCGGCCGTCCGGCGTACGTGTGGCTCAGCAACGCCTTCCAGAACTCGGGCAGCGTCGGCGTCGGCGTCCTGACCTGCAACGGCACGGCTGCGCCGAAGTTCACGTCGGCCTCGGTCGCCACCCCTCCGCAGGCCTGCGCCAACGGCGTCACGGCCAAGGCCGGCGGCGAGATCGACCTCCTCAGCAAGGACCTCAAGTTCCCCCAGAACGCGCGCTTCACGCTGGGCTATGACCGCCAGCTCATGAACCACTGGGTCGGAACCCTCGAGGCGATGTACACCAAGGGCATCAACAACCCCTTCTACCAGAACATCGCCCTCGCCGGCCAGCAGGGCACCGACCCGCACGGCCGCGTGCTCTACGGCCTCACGCCGTTCAACCCGGTGCTCAAGGTGGCCGGCCGCAACGTGGTCCTCGACGTCTCCAACCAGTCGAACGACTACTCGTACAACCTCACGGCCGGCATCCAGCGCCAGTTCTACAATCACTTCGCCGGGTCGGTCTTCTACACGTACTCGAAGGTGATGGCGGTGCAGGACCTCACCTCCAGCACGGCCGCGTCGCAGTACACCTACGGCCGCGACTGGGCGGGCGACGAGTCGGACCCGACCGCCACGCGGTCGGACTTCGAGCAGAAGCACCACATCGTCGCGCAGGGCACGTACAGCTTCCCCAGCCGCACGGACCTGAGCTTCACGTACCTGGGCGGGTCGGGGCAGCCGATCGACTACGTGTACAGCGGTGACCTGAACGGCGACGGGTACTCCAACGACCCGATCTACATCCCGCGCGACGCGCACAACACGTCGGAGATCCAGTTCAGCACGCTCTCCGCCGGTGGCGTCACGTACACGCCGCAGCAGCAGGCCGACGCGCTGGAGAACTTCATCAAGTCGAACCCCTGCCTGAACAGCCAGCGCGGCCAGATCATGACCCGCAACGCGTGCACCACGCCGTGGACGAACCTGGTGAACGTCGCCGTCCGCCAGAGCTTCGGCGCCGGCCGGTTCCAGAACATCTCGCTCGAGATGCAGGTCTTCAACTTCATGAACCTGCTGAACAAGAACTGGGGCCACCAGGAGTACGTCGGCTTCTCCGGCTCGCAGACGCTGATGACGGAGAAGAGCATCGCCGGCGGCAACCTCACCAATGGCGTGCCGGTGGTGCAGTTCAACCCCACGTTCGCGACGTGGAACGCCAACAACCTGTCGTCGAACTACCAGCTGCAGTTCCAGGTCAAGTACGCCTGGTAACGCGCGCAGCTGCCGAAACGCACACGGGCCGTCCGCAAGGACGGCCCGTCGTGTTTCCGGCGGCGCCCGTTCAGCGCGAGCGCTTCTTCTTCGCCGTGTACGTCGCCGTGATCACCGACTTGATCCCGCCGCGCACGTTGAAGTCCCCCACGACCTCCATGAACTTCGGCTTGCACGCCGCCGACAGGTCGTCCAGGATCCGGTTCACCGCACGCTCGTAGAAGATCCCGTCGTTCCGGAAGCTCCACAGGTACAGCTTCAGGCTCTTCAGCTCCAGGCACAGCTTGTCCGGCACGTACGTGATGATCATCGTGCCGAAGTCCGGCGCGCCCCCCTTGAGCAGCGCGAGCTCGGCCGCATCGCTCTCGATCCCGCCCACCGGGCACAGCGACGTGAACTCGTCGCACTCCATCTGGATCTCGTATTCGCGCCGGGGATAGGGATTCGGGAATGTCTCGAGCAGTTCTGGCTTGGGCATGGCAGTCGTGGCAATGGGTTCGGTGCAACTTAATCCGCCGTGCCGGCGGTTGGCGTCAGTGAATTAGTATCAATACGCTACTAAGCACTGGCGGGATCCCGGCTCGTTCCACATGTTGGGAATGTGCCGGCACGCTCTGGGCCGGCAATCGCCGCCGCGAGAACGGCGTGGCGGTACCGCCCCCCGGCAAGTCCGGGGGGCATTCTTTTTGGGGGCCGCTGCGGGGCGCTACTCGTTGCGCAGGCGGCGCGACATCTCTTCCAGCAGCAGCCGCTCGTCGCTGGTCAGGCTGTCCAGTCCGTGCTCGGAGATCTTGTCCAGCACGCGGTTCAGCTCCTCGGGGCGCGCCCCGCTCGGGGCCGCTGGCGGCGCCGCCGGCGTCGATCGACGCGCGATCGCGGCCTTGCTCTGCGCCACGATCTCGTCCACCTCATCGCCCCGATGCGACCGCGGCATTGCGCGCGGGATCGCGCGCGGCGTTTCGTCCGTCGGGTCTGGCGCCGGCGAGACGCGCTGCCGGAACTGCTCGATGCTGCCCGCATTCGGCCGCTTGAGGTACACGAACGCGAACAGGAACCCGGCCAGGTGCGCCATCACCGACGTCCCGTCCGTGCGCGCGTCGTACAGCCCCAGCGACAGGATGCTGGCCGTCACCAGCGTGGCCAGCGTCCACGCGCGCACCGGCACCAGGCCGAACACGTAGAGCTCGTCGCGCGACCAGGACCACGTGTACGCGAACATCACGCCGAACACCGCGGCCGACGACCCCACCAGGGCGCCGTCATGGCCGAGCAGCGCGTGCGCTGCCGCGCCTCCGGCGGCACACCACAGCCACAGCGCGACGAACGCGCGCGTGCCCCACGCCTGCTCCACCCGCGGCCCGAACACCACCAGCGCGAACATGTTCGCGAGCAGCGACCACGCGCCCGCATGCACCACGGAGTATGTGCCGATCGTCCACCACGCATCGCGCCAGTGCGCCTGCTGGAAGCCGAGCCACGTCGCCATGTCGTCCGGCGTCACCAGCGTCGCTTGCACGAAGGCAACGGCGATCGACAAGGCCAGAAGCGCCTGAACGGCGGGCGTCAGGCGCGGGGAATCCAGCTCTTCTGCAGCAAGACGGGACATCGGCACGACCGGAGTATCAGTAGCAGGATCGCCACGGGCTCCTATCAGGATGCGCGGGCAGCGTCCCCGACGCCAGCCCCTAGCGCATCCCCGTGGGCGCGGGCAGCCGCACGAACACGCGTGTATCGCGGTGGATGGCCATCGCGCGCTCCATCAGCGTCAGCCACCGGCGGTCCTTCTCCGCCGAGCCGGCCGGGGGATGGATCACCACCGCGGTCTTCTCGCTCGCCGCGTGCGCCTGCTCCACCAGGCGCAGGAGCTGCCCGTCTACCACGTGCTCGGACGGCGTGAGCACCAGCGCATGGTCCACGCCCGCCGCCGCGGCATGCCCCAGAGTTGCCGCGGCGCGTTCCATCACCGGGTCGGCGCCGCTGGCGTCGAGCGTCACCTGCACCAGCGCCACGTGGCGCGCGATGGCCGGGATCGCCTCCGGCCGCTGCCCGTCGCAGTCCAGCATCACTGGCAGCGGCGGTGCGCTTGCCTCGAAGACCGCGATCAGGTACTCGCTGTTTGCCAGCGGGTCGCGCCCACTCACGCTGATCGAGTGGAAGGCCGAGCGCGATGCCGAGCGGGCCAGCTCGCCGGCCAGCGCGTCCGCCGTGTACATCGTGGCCGTCTCGGCTTCGCCTGCAAAGCGCACGAACATCTGCCGCCGGCCCATCCACGGCCCCAGCGCCTGCACGCCTGCCGGCACGCCCGCCAGTGCTGCTGTCGGAGTCGATCCCCGCATCAGTTCCTCCCCTCGAGTGCCAGCATTGCGATCCGCTCGCAGAGTTCTGGAAAGCTGATCCCCGCGGCCGCTGCGCCCTGCGGGACCAGGCTCAATTCGGTCATGCCCGGCAATGTATTCGCCTCGAGGCAGTACAGTTCGCCCTGCTCGGTCATCCGGAAGTCGATGCGCGCGCACCCGCGGAGCTTCAGCGCCCGGAACGCGAGCCGGGCCTGCGCCTGCGCCGCCCGCGCCACGTGATCCGGGACCTGCGCCGGGAACACCTCCTCGGCCATCCCCGCGGTGTACTTGCACTCGTAGTCGTAAATCTCGTGCTTCGGGATGATTTCGCCAACCGGAAGCGCCTCGCCCCCCAGGATGCCCACCGTCAGCTCGCGCCCGGCGATGTACCGCTCGATCATCACCTCGTCGTCGTAGCGCCGGGCCTCGGCGATCGCGCCCGCGAGCGCATCCGCGCTCCGGACGATCGACAGCCCGACGGTGGAGCCCTGCTTGGACGGCTTCACGATCACCGGGTAGCCGAGTGCCTGTTCCACCTCGTCTGCCGTGGCGGGCGCCATCAGCCAGTCCGCGGTTTGCACGCCGGCGGCGCGGAACAGTCGCTTGGAGAGGTCCTTGTCCATCGCCAGCGCGCTCGCCAGCCGGCCGCTGCCCGTGTACGGGACGCCGGCCAGGTCGAGCAGCGCCTGGATCGTCCCGTCCTCGCCCGTGCCGCCGTGCAGCCCCAGGAAGACGACGTCTGCATCGTCGGGGGTGGGGAGCAGGCGCACCGTCTGCGCCAGTGCCTCACGGTTGATGCGCGCCAGCTCCTCGAGCGATGGCGGCACCGTCTTCATCACCTGGGCGTTGAGCAGCGCATGCTCGTCGTGCAGCGACAGCGGCCCGCGCACCGTGTCCACCGCGTGCACCGCGTGGCCGCGCGCGCGCAGCGCCTGCGCGATGCGCACGCCCGAGGCGATGGACACGTCGCGCTCCGCGGATGTGCCGCCCAGCAGCACCGTGATTCGCACCGTCAGGATCCTCGCGCGGCGCTCAGCGCGCCATCAGGTAGGCCAGCATGTCGGAGCGCGTCACGATGCCGACGAGCGCGCCATGGTCCCGCACCAGCACTGCGGGGTTCGACTTCGAGAGCAGGGTGGCCACGCTGTCCGCCGGTTGCCCGGCTTCCACCACCGGGAACGGCGCGTCCATCATCTCGCTCACCGTCACGTCGAGCAGCTTCGTGTTCTCCAGGCTGCGCGCGGACAGCGACCAGTCGCTCACCGAGCCCACGCAGTTGGCGCCGGCCATCACGGGGAGCTGCGACACGTCGTGCAACGCCATGAGGCGCAGCGCCTGGCGCACCGTGGTGCCGGGGGCCACGCTCACGATCGCCTGCTCCGCCCCACGCTTGCCCGACAGCACCTGCGCCAGCGTCGTGCGGTCGGCGTCGAGGAGCTGGTTCTCGCGCATCCATTCGTCGTTGTAGAGCTTGGACAGGTAGCGCTCGCCCGTGTCGCACAGGAACGTCACGACCAGCGCGTTCGGGTCGTCGATCGTGCGCGCCACCTGCAGGGCAACGTGCGCGATGAGCCCCGCAGACCCGCCGACGAACAGGCCCTCCTCGCGCGTCAGCCGCCGTGCCATGGTGAAGGCGTCCTTGTCGCTCACCGTCACGTAGTCGTCGATGACGCTGAGGTCCAGCGTGCCCGGCAGCTTGTCCTGCCCGATCCCCTCCACCTTGTACGGCGCGCCCTCCCCGTGGCTCTTGCCCTTGGTTCGCCACAGGTCCGCCAGGATCGACCCCACGGGATCCCCGGCGATGATCTTGATGCCCGGGTTCTTCTCCTTCAGGTAACGCCCCACGCCGGACAGCGTGCCGCCCGTGCCGGCGGCCGCGACGAAGTGCGTGATGCGCCCCTCGGTCTGCTCCCACAGCTCGGGGCCGGTCGTGTCGTAGTGTGCCTGCGGGTTGGCTTCGTTGTAGAACTGGTTCGCCAGGATCGCGTTCGGCGTCTCGTGCGCGATGCGCTTGGCCATCATCACGTAGTTGTCCGGATGATCCGGCGGCACCGCCGTCGGCGTGATGATCACCTCGGCCCCGAACGCCTTGAGCAGGCGCACCTTCTCCTGCGACATCTTGTCCGGCAGCGTGAAGATGCAGCGGTAGCCCTTGAGCGCCGCTGCGATCGCGAGGCCGACGCCCGTGTTGCCGCTCGTCCCCTCGACGATCGTGCCGCCCGGCTTCAGCTTGCCCTCGCGCTCCGCGCGCTCGATGATCGGCAGCCCGATGCGGTCCTTGACCGAGCCACCGGGATTGAAGAACTCCGCCTTGCCATAGACAGGCGTGCGAATCCCGCGGGTGACTCGATGCAGGCGGATGAGCGGCGTCCACCCGATGGTGTCCAGCACGTTGTCATACGGCTTGCGATTGCGTTCGACGGTCATCGGAGCGGTTGGCGTCTGGGAGTGGAAGGCGAGGGAAGGACCAGCGAGTCGCCCGGCAGCGGCGCGGCCTCGGGATGGCGGAAGTATACCGGGAACAGGATCGAGATCGGGATCGGCCGGCCGCGCAGCATCGCCGGCGTGAACGCGAGCTCCCGTGCCCCGGCCAGGGCAGCGGAGTCCAGCGCCGGAACGCCGCTCGACTCCTCCACCCGCGTGGACTCTGGCACGACATGGCCGCCCTCGTCAACAAAGAGCCGCAGGGTCACGTTGCCCTGCACGCGCTTCACGTACTGCGCCGCCGGATAGCGGAACGGGAGCTCGGCATTCCGCATCACCGGCGCGACATCGGGTCGCGGCGTGGCCAGGTGGAGCTGCTCCGCCACGCGCCGGGCGCCTTCTCCCGCGCAGCCGGCCGCGAGCGAGGCGAGGCCCAGCGCCGCTGCGAGGCGAGGCAGCCGGCCAGGCGTGCGGGGCGCACCGTCGCGCCTCACGCGTCCTTCCCCGCCTCGCGCACGAGCGCGTCGAGCAGCTGCAGCGCGTCCATGGGCGTCAGCGTGTTGACGTCCACGCTCCGCAGCCGCGCGACCACGGGGTGCGTGGGCGCCGTGAACAAGGCAAGCTGCGCCTCCGGTTCGCCGCGCGTGCGTCGCGCACCCTGCAGCCCGGCCACGAGCTCCTCCCCCTCGAGCAGCCGCAGCACCGCGCGCGCGCGGGCAATCACGCCGTCGGGCAGCCCGGCCAGCCGCCCGACCTCTATGCCGTACGACCGGTCCGCGCCGCCCGGCTGCAGCCGGTGCAGGAACAGCACCTGGTCACCGACCTCGCGCACCGCCACGTTATAGTTGCGAACTGATACTAATTCATCGGCGAGCTGTGTCAGCTCGTGATAGTGCGTGGCGAAGATGGTCTTGCACTGCGTGCGGTTGTGCAGGTGCTCGCTCACCGCCCATGCGATGGACACGCCGTCGTACGTGGATGTGCCGCGCCCGATCTCGTCCAGCAGCACCAGGCTCCGCGCCGTTGCCGTGTGCAGGATCGCGCTCGTCTCGGCCATCTCCACCATGAACGTGGACTGGCCGCGCACCAGGTTGTCGCTCGCGCCCACGCGCGTGAAGACGCGATCCGTGAGCCCCACCGTCGTCGCCGCCGCCGGCACGAAGCTTCCCATCTGCGCCATGAGCACGATCAGGCCCACCTGGCGCAGGATCGTGGACTTGCCCGCCATGTTCGGGCCGGTGAGGATGATCATCCGGCCCTCATCCGTCAGCGACACGTCGTTCGGGATGAACTTGTCGCGCGGCATCATGCGCTCCACCACGGGATGCCGCCCGCCCGTGATCTCGAGTGCGAACGCTTCCGTGATCGCGGGGCGCACGTAATTCTCGCGCGCGGCCACGTCCGCGAGTGCGGCGAGCACGTCCAGCACCGCGATGTGCTGCGCGATGCGCTGCAGGCGCGCAATCTGCGCCCCGACCCGTCCGCGCAGCGCCTCGAACAGCTCGCGCTCACGCTGCTCGATGCGCTCCGCCGCCGACAGCACGCGCTCCTCGTACTCCTTCAGCGCCGGCGTGATGTACCGCTCGCCACCGGTGAGCGTCTGGCGCCGCTGGTAGTCGTCGGGCACGAGGTGGCGGTTGGCGTTCGTCACCTCGATGAAGTACCCGAACACCTTGTTGTAGCCGACCTTGAGTGACGTGATGCCTGTGCGCTCCCGCTCCTCGGCCTGGATGCGCGCGATCGCGTCCTTGCCGCCGTCGCGCAGCGTGCGCAGCTCGTCCAGCGCTTCGTCCACGCCCGGCGCGATGACGGCGTCGTCGCCAATGGCAACCGGCGGGTGTTCCACAAGCATCGCCGAGATGTCAGCCGCGAGGTCGTCGCAGGAATCCCACGCGGCATGCACCTCGCCGAGCAGCCCGTGCGCGCTGACGCGCGTGAGGGCCTCGTGCACTTTCGGCAGCCGCGCCAGTGAGGTGCCCAGCGCACCGAGCTCGCGCGGGGTGCTGCGGCCCAGTGCCGCCTTCGTGGCGAGTCGCTCCACGTCGCGCACGCCGTCCAGCGCGGCGATGAGGGCGTCACGCGCGAGGGCGTCGCGCACCAGCGCTTCCACGGCGTCCAGCCGCGCCTCGATCGGCCCGCGCTCGGTCAGTGGCGCCAGCATCCATTGGCGCAGGAGCCGTGCCCCCATCGGCGTCTTCGTGCGGTCGAGGACGCTTGCCAGCGTGCCGTCGGTCCCGCCGCCGCGCAGCGATTCCACCAGCTCCAGGTTGCGGCGCGTCATCTCGTCCAGCGGCATCACGCCGCCGGCACGCTCCACGACAGGACGCCCGAGCCGCACGCCCGATGGCTGCAGCTCGCGCAGGTAGCGCAGCACGGCGCCGGCGGCGCCGATCGCTGGCCCATCCGTTGGCCCGAGCCCCAGCCCGTCCAGCCCCTGCACGCCATACTGCCGGGCCATGTCGTCGCGCGCCAGCGCCTCGTCGAACTCCCACGCATCACGCTCGGTGACCAGCGCGCCCTCGACGCTTGCGCCCGCTGCGGACTGCGCGTCATCGCCGGAGGGCACCAGCACCTCGCGCGGCGCCAGGCGCGCAAGGAGCGGCTCGAGCTCCGCCGCCGGCACCGTGCACAGGCGCAGTTCACCGGTCGAGATGTCGGCAGCCGCCGCACCCACCTCGTCCCGGCGTCGGACGATCGCGCAGATGAAGTTGTTGCGCCCACCGTCCAGCAGTTCGTCGGCCAGTGCCGCGCCGGGCGTGATCGTCTCGATCACCTCGCGACGCACCACGCCCTTGGCGAGCTTCGGATCCTCCACCTGCTCGCAGATCGCGACGCGATATCCCTGCTGCACCAGGCGGCGCAGGTAGTCCGATGCCGCCTTCACCGGCACACCCGCCAGCGGCACCTCGGCCGCGGCGCCGTTGTTGCGGCTCGTCAGCGTCAGGCCAAGGACGCGCGCCGCCAACTCCGCGTCCTCGTAGAACATTTCGTAGAACTCGCCCATCCGGAAGAACAGGATCGCGCTCTGGTGGCGCGCCTTGATCTCCCGGTACTGCTGCATGAGCGGCGTCTGGCTCACGGCGCTCACCGCGCGTCGATGGTCGTGACGAAGCCCTTCACGCCCGCGCGCGCCAGCTTCGCTGCCGCCTCGTCTGCCTCACGACGCGTGGCGTAGTGCCCAACGCGCACGCGATACGGCTTCCGCGCGCCGTCCACATGCGCGTCCAGTCCGCGACGCTCCAGCTTGTGCGCCAGCTCGTCCGCGGCCGTGCGGGTGGCGTACGCGGCCACCTGGATCGCGTAGCGCCCCGCCTTCGTGGCCGGCGCGTGCGCAGTCGTGGCGCTCGTGTCGCGCTCGCGGGCTGGCGGTGCCGCGGCGCTGGTATCGCGCGTCGGCGCGGGCGGCGTCGCGCTGCTGGTATCGCGCGTCGGCGCGGGCGGCGTCGCACTGCTGGTATCGCGCGCCGAGCGCTTCTTCGAGCCACTCGCGGCGCCGCCCTCCCGGCGGGACGGGCGCGCCTTCGGGGGTGGTGGCGCGGCAGCTGCGGCAGCTGCGGCAGCGGCGGCGGAGTCGCGCGCGGCTTGCGCCGCCACGTCCGCGCAGTGCTCGGTGTAGTAGTCCATCTGGTTGCGCAACTCGACGTTCCCTGCCGGCACCACGGCGCGCGCCTGCCCTAGCACGCTGCATGCCGGCGCATCCTGCCCCTGCTCGAACAGCAGGCGTGCCAGCCACAGGCCGGCGTTGGCGTGCGTCGAGTCGATGCCGTTCTCCCGGATGTAGCGCTGCAGGTTTCCAGTCGCGCTCGCACGGTCGCCACGCGACATTTCGAGCTGCGCCAGCCCCAGCAGTGCGTCGCCCGCGTGGCTGGCCAGGGGGAACTCGACAATCACGCGATTGTAGTCCTGTTCCGCATCCGCGGCCGTCGCCGCCAGCGTGCCGCGCCAGTACAGCGCGTCACCGTACGCCGGGCTCGTCACCGGCGTGGCAGCGAGGATCGAGTCCACCACTTGGCGCCCGGCGTCGCGCTTGCCGGACTGCACCAGTGCACGGGCGCGCGCGAATGCTGAATCAGCAGCGCTCGCAGCGGTGTGCACGCTGTCGGTTCCCTGCGCCTGCACGCCCTGCGCCGTGCCCAGCGCCAACGCGCACCCCAGCAGGAACCGGCCAGCGATTCCGGGCCTCATGCGGCGCTCCTCCGGTTCGCACCGCCGCACATGCCCAGCACGAGCGATGCCAGCACCTGCTCGTCGGAGGAGATGCGCGATTCCTTCAGCGCCAGGTCCGCCTGGGCCAGCAGTTCGAGTGCATGGTCGAGTTCCCGCGGCGCCCATCCCTGCACGGTCTTCGTCCATGCCGACACCGCCTCTCCCCATGCGCGGCCCGTGAACACCGATCCGGCTTCCTTGAGCAACGTGAAGTACTCCTTCGCGAGCCGCGCGGGCGCCATCCCGCTCGCCTGCCCCCACGCGATCGCCAGTGTCTGTGCAGTCAGTGCCATCACCGTCGTCACCGCCGACGCCTTGGGCTGCTGCATCACCAGCGGCAACGCCGCGAGCGCCTCGCGCGCGTCCTTGCGCGCCACGGCATCCAGCAGGTGCCCCAGCGTCTCTTCTCGCCGCACCCCGACGATCGCGCTGATCACGTCCGTCGTGATGCGCCCGTCGCGCGCGTAGCTTGCCGCCTTCTCGATTTCCAGTGACAGCATGGCAAGGTCGCTTCCCACCGCGTCCTGCAGCAGCGCTGCCGCGTCGTCGTCGATCGTCGCGTTCAGCGCGTCGGCCCGCTGCGCAATCCACTTGGGAAGCTGCGTGCCGGTCAGTGGCGGGTATTCCACCGACGTCGCGCGATCAAGGAGCTGCTTGTCGGGCTTGCCGTCTGCGCCTGCCACCAGCACGAGCACCGTGTCGGGCGCCGGCGCCTTGAGGTACCGGTCCAGCGCTGCGCGCGCATCCTTCTTCAGCGCGCCCACGTCACGGATCACCATCACGCGACGATCCGCCATCATCGGCGGCGTGCCGAGCAGCGATCCCAGGGACTCCGCGCTGAGGTCGCCCCCCTTGCGCTGGTCCAGGTTGAAGTCGCGCGTCGCCGGATCTACCGCGGCGCTCACGAGCTGGCGCACCGCCACGTCCACGAGATGCGCATCGTCCCCGTACAGGTAGTACACGGGGGCGAACTTCCGCTCCTGCAGTGCGGTGCGGAACGCCTTCTGGGCAGCGGCGGTGGACATGCCGGGAATATATCCCCTCCAGCCACGCCCGTCCGCGTCAGTGGATCAGCGCCGCGTCCCGCTCGTCCAGTACCGCAAGGGACCCGCGCGCCGCGATACCAGGATGCAGGGACGGCAACAGCGGAAGGTCCCGCGCCAGCGCGTCGATCAGCGCATTGCGCGTGGTCCGCGAGGCCGGCGCGGGTGGTGCGGCCGGTGCCTCCGCGACCACGGGGGCGAGCCGGATCTCTGCCGTGCGCGCGTCACGAAGCTTCACGACTCCCGCCACCAGCACGAGCCCTGCAGCCACTGTCAGGGTCACGGATCGCCAGGAATGCCCGTGCGGGGGCTCCAGCGCATGGCGCTCCTGCGCGAGCCGCGTTGCCAGCCGACGCGAGAAGTCGGCGGAGGGCTGGATGACCGGAAGGTTCCGCGCGACCAGGAGCCCGCGGCGCACCACGGTGTCAAGCCGGCCGCACGAGGCGCACGCTCCGGCATGTCCCTCCATGGCCTGCACGAGCGCTGGGCTCAGCTGGCCGTCGACATAGGCGACGTGGTGGCGGCGGAAGGTGCGGCAGTCCATGAGGCGGGCAACGATGCGGGATCCAGTAGGGCATACCCACCCGCCCTGATGCGGTTCCGGATCTTCACGCTAAGAATGGCGGCACGCCATTGGCGCCCCGCCATTCTCAGCCCCCCCACTCCCCCTTCTGCCGGTCCCTGGCTCAGTCCACCCAGGGCTCGATGATCGCCGCGAAGGCGTTCCGCGCCCGATTCAGCCGGGACTTCACGGTGCCCAGGTTGCAGCTCGTGATATCTGCGATCTCCTCGTACGACTTCCCCTCGAGCTCGCGCAGCACGAACACCTGCCGGTGATGCTCGGGAAGCTGCTCCACCGTCTGCTCCACCAGCTCACGCAGGTGCCGCTTCCGGAAGAGGTCGTCGGGCCGCGAGCTCGTATCCTCGAACTGCAGCGGACGGTCATCCTCCTCGCGGCTGGCCGTGATCGCCTGGAACAGCACCAGCGGGTTCCGCGACCGGTTGCGCAGCTCGTTCTTGGCCAGGTTCGAGGCGATCGTGTAGACCCACGTCGAAAACTTCTTCGTCGTGTCGAAGCGATGGATGTGCCGGTACACCCGGATGAAGACCTCCTGCACGAGGTCTTCCGCGCGGTCCCGGTCGCCGATCGTCCGATAGATGAAGTTCAACAGGCGGGTCTGGTAGCGCTCCAGCAGTTCCTGGAATGCCCGCTCTTCACCGCCAAGGAAGGACGCCACGACGGTCGCATCGTCCGCAGCGTGAAGCTGTTCCCGGATCGCCGCACCGGCGTTCGGAATCCGCTTGATCGCGACTTCAGCCATTGGTCTGCCTCCAGAGAGATGAAGCGGGTGGAGCAGCCGCGGTGGTCCCGCGTCCTGCCGCCACACCTCTCAAGGGCATGGACCGTGCCGATCGGCACGGCGATGGCTGATTATCGCATGTTGTTTTGCATCAAGTATTTACGTGTATCGCCGCACGGCGGGGCACGCTGGTTCTGTCCACTGATGTGGACATATGCCGGGACACTGACCTCAATTCTGGGCAGTTCCCGTGGCCGCGCCAGACGGCGGCACGAGGACTCACCGGCCCAGCCGGAACCCTGCCACGTACAGGATCGCCAGCGCCGTCTTCGCATCGGCGATGGTCCCGTTGCGAATCAGCTCCAGGGCCGTTGACAGCGCCATGGGCTCCACGGTCATGAACTCGTCCGCCTCGCGCGCGGCCGTCCCGTCCGTGAGCCCCGTCGCCATGAAGACATGGATGCGCTCGTCCGTGAACCCGGGCGTCGTGTACATCGTGTACAGCCGCTCCATGCGCTCGGCGCTGCAACCGGTCTCCTCCAGCAGCTCCCGGCGCGCACAGGCTTCGGGATCCTCGCCGGGGTTGAGTCGCCCGGCGGGAATCTCGTAGATGAAGGACTCCGCCGCGTACCGGTACTGCCGGATCAGCAGGAGCTGCGGGTCGGCACCGTCCGGGTCGCTCAGGAACGGGACAATCACCGAGGCGCCGGGGTGCCGGATCATCTCCAGCTCGCCCATGCTGCCGTCCGGAAACCGGACCGTGTCCACGTCGAGGTTGATCACCCGCCCGCTGTACAGGCGGCGCGACGACACCTTCCCGGGTTGCGCGGTCATCGCGCCACGTCCCGCCCTTCGGCATCGTGCGTTGTCATCGGCCCGAAGCGCAGCGCGTCGAGGGGGCCACGAATGGCCGCCGCATCCCCCACAGCCACCATCAGGAGCGATTCGGGATGCAGGTGCTCGCGCGCCACGCGAAGGACGTCCTCCGCAGTCACCTCACGGATGCGTCGCCGGTAGGTATCGAAGTAGTCCGCGGGCAGCTCGTATCGCACCAGCGTGGACAGTGCGGCGCAGATCGCCGCTGTGGTCTCGTACCGGATGGGGAAGACGCCATCCAGGTAATCCACCGCGAGCGAGAGCTCGCCCGGCTCGATCAGGCCCTCGCGCATGCGCGCGATCTCGCCGATGGCCTCGCGCGCCGCATCCGCCGTCACGTCGGTCTGCACCGCCGTGGACACGACGAACGGTCCCGCCTGCCGCCGCCACTCGAAGGCCGAGTGTGCGCCGTAGGTGTAGCCGTGCGCTTCGCGGAGGTTGAGGTTGATGCGCGACGAGAACAGCCCGCCGAGCACGGCGTTCATCACGACGAGCGGAAAGTAGTCGGGGTGCGCGCGGGGTACGCCCACGTGCCCGATGCGCAGCTCCGACTGTGGCGCATCCGCCTTTGTGACGACGCGCAAGACGCGCGAGTTGTTCGCGGCCCGGTCGTCCGCTTCCACGCGCACCGCGCGCTCGCCACGCCAGTCGCCGAAGACCCGCTGCACCTGCTCGTGCGCGTCGGCCACGGAGACGTCGCCGGCCACGATCACCTGCATGCCCGCCGGGCGGTACCGTGCTTCGTAGAATCCCTGGATGTCCGCGCGCGCGATTGACGTGATGGACGCTTCGTCCCCGCCCTCCAGCCTGGCATAGCGCGATTCGCCGCGGTAGAGGAAGCGGCTGAACTGCTCGTCGGCGAGCGCGCCGGGATCCGACCGGAGCTGCAGCAGCTCGGCCAGTCGCTCCGCCTTGAGGCGCGCCACTTCCCGCTCCGCGAACGCCGGCGCGCGCAGCATGTCCCGCAGCAGGTCGAGCGCGGGACGAAGGTTCGCCGACAGCACGGTCATGCTCACGACGGCCCCGTCCCAGTCTGCCTGTGCGTCCACGGTGGCACCGAGCCGCTCCATGCGCTCGGCCAGCGTGGCGCCGTCCATCGTGGCGGTTCCCTCGAGCAGCAGTTGCGCGGTCAGGTGCGCAACGCCCTCGTGGCCTGCGGGATCAGCCGTTGCGCCGGCGTCCACCAGGACGTTCACCGACACCAGCGGCACCTTGTGCACCGGGGCGCACACGAGCTCCATGCCATTGTCCATCCGCACGCGCTCGAACGCCGGGAAGTGATACGGGCGGCTGGGGCCCGGCCCGGGGCGGATCACCGCCTGTGACTTCGCCGCGGTCATCGTCCTGCCTCCGCCGCGGCGGCGACCGGCTCTGCCTCGCCGGTGTCCTCGCGCGGCACGTACATCAGGCTGGCCCGGTTGTCCGGGCCAAGGTATTCGCGAATGAATGCGTTGACCGCATCCACCGTCACTGCCCGATACCGCTCCACCTGCGCGTTCACCAGCGCTGGGTCGCCAAAGTACGTCGCGAACATTGAGAGCCGGTCAGCGCGCTCGCCCGCGGACTGCACCGCGCCGGTGAAGTCCATCTCGATCAGCGCACTCGCCCGTGCCACGTCGGCTGGAGTCACGCCGGTGCGGTGCACATGGTCCACCACCTGGGCGACTTCGTCGTGCAGTCGATCCCCATCCACGCCCTGCCGAGCCACGACGTCGAGCACCAGCAGGTCGCAGCCCTTCGTGAGGTCGAAGGTGAACGCCTGTGCCTCCGCCGCCACCTGCCGCTCGCGCACCAGCGTGCGGTGCAGCACGCTTCCCTTCCGCAGGCCCAGCACCGCACCACAGACACTCGCGGCATAGTACGCATCGCTTCCGAACACCGGGCTGCGGAACGCGAGGAACAGCCGCGGCAGCGCGACGTCGTCCGGCACCGTCTCGCGCTTCCATTCCCCGAAGCGCGCCGGCAGTGCGGTGTTGTCGAGCGGCGGTCGTCCAGCGCCACGGGGGATCGGGCCGAAGTGCTGGTCCACCCAGCGCCGCACCTGCGCGGGATCGAAGTCGCCCGCGATGGACAGCACCGCGTTGTCAGGCGTGTAGTACGTCGCGAAGAATTGCGCGATGTCCTGCAGGCTCGCGGCCGACAAGTCCTCCATGGACCCGATGAGCGAGTGGTGGAAGGGATGCTCCGGCGGGAAGCACAGCGCCTGCAGGCGCTCCCAGCACGTGCCGTACGGCTGGTTGTCCACCGACCAGCGGCGCTCGTTCTTCACGACGTCGCGCTGCGTGTCGAGCTTCTGCTGCGTCATCGCCGGCAGCAGCTTGCCCATCCGGTTGGCCTCGAGCCACAGCACCAGCTCGCATTGGTTTGACGGCACGGTCTCGAAGTAATTCGTGCGGTCGAGCCAGGTCGAGCCGTTCAGCGTGCCGCCCGCACGCTGGATCAGCTCGAAGTGCTCGTTTGCGCCGACGTCTTCCGAGCCCTGGAACAGCATGTGCTCGAACAGGTGCGCGAAGCCCGTGCGTCCCGCCCGTTCGTTCGCCGACCCGACGTGGTACCACAGGTTCACCGCCACGATCGGCGCGGTGTGGTCCTCTGACAGTGTCACGAACAGGCCATTCGGCAGCCGGTATGTTTCGATCGGAATCTGCATCGACGTAAATTGCACCAAGTTGCGGGAGGCAGGAACCCTGCACCCCTATGTCACGGAGTCAAGGCGCGCGTGAGCTTCGCCGTTGCGGTGGCCCTCCTGGTTCTGGCTGGACTCGGGGCGCTCTGGTGGTGGCAGGAGCGGATCGTGTTCCAGCCGCCCCGCGTTGTCGCACTGGATCCGCGAACGGCCCCCCTGGCCTATGCCGCACCGGACGGACACCCATTGCTCGGGTACCTGGTTGGGCCCCCGTCGCCCGACGCGCCGCTCGTCCTGGCCTTCCATGGGAACGCCGACCTCGCCGTGTGGCTGCTGCCGTGGGCCCGCGAACTCCAGGCACGCACTGGCGCTTCCGTGCTGCTCGCTGAATACCGCGGGTATGCGGGCCTTCCGGGTTCGCCGTCCTATCATGCGTCCGCACTCGACGCCCGCGCCGCACTCGATTTCGCGCGCGAGTCGCTCGGCGTTCCGTTGCCCAGGATCGTGATCTTCGGCCATTCGCTGGGCAGCGCCATAGCCGCCGAACTCGCTGCACAGTTCCCGCCTGCCGCACTCGTCCTGCAGTCGCCGTTCAGCTCCGCCCGGGACATGTCACGCCGTTTCGTCCTCCCGGCGATTCCCGGCGTCTGGCCCCTCATTTCGCGCGTGCATTTTGATACCGTGGCTCGGGTGCAGCAGCTGCCCTCGCCCCTGTTCGTGGCGCACGGCGACCGCGATCGGACGGTGCCTACGCGCATGGGCCCACAGGTCTTCTTCGCCGCAAGGAATCCGGGCGAGCTGCTCATCGTGCCCGGCGCCGGCCACATCGACGTGCCTGACATTGCCGGACAGTCCTACTGGGACTGGATAGGCCACGCCCTCGCGCACGCCCGGCCATGAAGCGCGCGGGGCCGCCTGGGAAAAGGGCGACCCCGCGCCGCATACGCCCGCGTGGCGTCAGGGAGACCGCGGCTTGTCTCCGTTCATCGCGCGAATCTCCACCGGCGCGATGTGCGTGGCCTCGAGCTTCGGCTCGATGCTCGCACGGTCCCCGACGATGACGATCGTCAGGTACGCAGGATCCACGTATTTCCGTGCAACCCGCTGCACGTCAGCCTGCGACACGTGGTCGATCTGCCGCACCGCACCGTTGTAGTAGTCCAGCGGAAGCCCGTACGCGATCACGGGCACGAACTGGTTCGCGATGTCGGTCGTCGTCTCGAACTCGCCCGGCAGCGAGAGTTCCAGGTACCGCTTGGCCTTGTTCAGCTCCTTCTGTGGCACGGGCTCCCGGATGTTGCGCAGTTCACGCATGAACTCGATCAGCGCCGAGTCGCTCTTGGCTGACACGACCTCCGCGCTTGCGACGAATGGACCTGGCGCCCTGCGCATGTCGAATCCCGACCCGGCACCGTACGTGTAGCCGTGCGTTTCCCGCAGGTTCTCGTTCAAGCGGCTCGTGAACGCGCCGCCAAGGATCGTGTTCATCACCTGGATCGCGAAATAGTCCGGCGTGGAGCGCGGCGCGGACACGCTGCCGATACGGAATGACGACTGCGCCGCCCCCGGCTTGTCGATCAGGTACACGCGAGTGGCGGCGCGCGCCTGGACGCCTGGGACGGGATGCTGCGGGACGTCGCCCGCCGCCCATGCGCCGAAGAGCCGCGTCACCCGCGCCATGATGTCATCCGGCCGGACGTCACCGACAAGAATCAGGGTTGCGTTGTTGGGCCGGAAGTACGTCGCATGGAACGCCGCGAGTTCGTCACGCGTCATGCTGCGCACCGAAGCCTCGGTGCCACTGAGGGGCTGCCCGTACGGATGTGCCGCCCCGAACAGGATCCGTGCGAACGCGCGACTGGCAATCGTCGGCCCGCGATCCGGGATCTGCATCAGCTCCGTCAGCGCTTCCTGCTGGACGCGATCGAATTCCCTCGCCGGGAACGACGGATGCAGCACCACGTCGGCAAAGAGCGCCAGTGCGCTGTCGAGCTGGGCCGTGGGGGTGTGCAGCGCCACGCGCGACGCATCCCAGCCGCTGCTGGCATCGATCGAAATGCCCAGGTACGCCTCCTGGTCCGCGATCTCCAGGCTCGAGCGTGTCGTCGTGCCCTCATCCAGCAGCCGTGCTGTCATGTTCGCCACGCCCGGCCGGCCGGCCGGGTTCGCCTCCCCGCCGGTCTTCACCACGAGCACCGCGTCGAGCAGCGGCAGTTCGTGATGCTCGATAATCAGTACCTGCAGCCCGTTCGGGAGTCGCCGTGTCACCACGGGCGGCAGGCTCAGGGCTGGCGGCGGCCCGAGCTTGGGCGGCTTGGTGAGATCCGTGCCCTGCGCCGCGGCCGGGACGAGCGGCATCACCACCGCGCCC
>DASZRI010000138.1:0-4397 GCA_035549215.1 Gemmatimonadaceae bacterium
GCGGTGGGGATCGGGATCGGCGTCGGCGCGTCCGTCGTGCTGCGCACGTCGTTCGGCTGGAACACGGACGTGTCCGTCACGTCCATCCTGCTGGCCTTCGGGTTTGCGGCCAGCGTGGGGCTGCTGTTCGGCGTGTGGCCGGCCCGTCGCGCGTCGGGGCTGGACCCGATCGAGGCGCTGCGCTACGAGTAGCGGCGGGGCCGCTACTCGCCGCCGCCGCTGCCGAAGAACCTGGCGCGCACTTCCCACAGCCGGGGGAAGAACCGCTGCGAGACCGTGCGCTGCAGGTAGCGCGAGCCGAGCGTGCCGCCGGTGCCGCCGGTGTTGGGGCCGATAATGCGCTCCACGAGCAGCACGTGCTTGAACCGCCACTCCGCGAACTGCTGCTCGTATTCCAGCAGTCCCTCGGCCAGGAAGAACAGCGTGCCGGGGCCGGGACCCGTGTACAGCGCCTCGAGCGACGTCCCCGCGCGCTCCACGAGCCCGAGGAAGAGGTCCTGCAGCGTGGGGCGATCGAGCACGCGCTGCACGGCCGCGGGAATGGGGCCGTGCTCGGCGAGGGCGTGCATGAAGTGCGTGTCGCGCAGCCCGCTGGCCGCCTCGATGGCGCGGAACTGCACGCTCTGCGAGCCACTGGACGTGCCGAGGTAGCCGCGGAACTGCGCGAAGTGCTGCGGCGGCAGCGCGTCCAGCGAGCTGAGCTGCGTGGACACGATGCGCATCACGGTGTTGAGGCGCCGCACGTACCAGTACGCGAGGCCGGCGTCGTCGCCCTGCATCGCCGCAATGAGCCCGTCGAGGTCGCGAAGGATGACCTTGAACCAGAGCTCGCTGGCCTGGTGCACGACGATGAACAGCAGCTCGTCCGGGTGCTCGGGCGTGGAGCGTGCGCGCTGGAGCGACAGCAGCTCGTCGAGCGCCAGGTAACCGGGATAGTTGACGTCGGACATGGCGCGGGCTCAGAAGGTGGCGACGTCGAGCGCGACGACGTCATCCACGCGCACGACCTCGCTGGTGTAGAACGGCTCGGCGTAGCGCGTGCGGATGAGCGCGCCGTAGTACGCCGCGTGGTGCCGCACGACGTCGTACAGGTGCTCGCCGGTGGGATACACCTCGCCGGCCTGCTGCGCATCGGCGAACTGCGAATCATAGCAGCGGATGGCTTCCATCTTGCGCTCGAAGACATCGGAGATGTCCACGACGAACGAGGGCCGCTGGAAGTCCTGCCGGTACGTGATCGTGTGCAGGATCTTGTGCGGGCGATGCTTCGGGATGCCGGGCGCGACCTTGGCCAGGCCGGCGACGAAGCACGCGTCGCGCACGAGCTGTGCGGTCACGCCGTGGTCCGGGTGGCGGCCCTGCAGCGCGGGGG
Organism: Gemmatimonadaceae bacterium; assembly: GCA_035549215.1. Taxonomy (GTDB): domain Bacteria; phylum Gemmatimonadota; class Gemmatimonadetes; order Gemmatimonadales; family Gemmatimonadaceae; genus JAGWRI01. The sequence continues at coordinate 1,373 of DASZRI010000138.1, forward strand.
CGATCACGACGCGCGGCTTGAGGCGCCGGATCACCCCGGCGAGCATCGCGCGCGTCTCCGGCGTATTCGTGATGCCGGCGTCGGGGAGCGCGAGGTTCTCCCGCACCGACACGCCCAGGACGTGCGCGGCCGCCTCGGCCTCCTGCGCGCGCAGCTCGGCCGACCCGCGCGTGCCCATCTCGCCCTGCGTCAGGTCCAGGATGCCGGTGGCGTATCCCTGGTCGCGGGCGCGGAGCAGGGTGCCCCCGCAAGTGAGCTCCACGTCATCGCGGTGCGCCGCGATGGCCAGCAGGTCGACGGTCATGGTCTGCAGAATATAGGGCTACTCGTAGCGCAGCGCCTCGATCGGGTCCAGCCGCGCGGCGCGACGCGCCGGGAGCAGGCCGAACACGAGCCCGATGCCGACGGACACGCCGACGGCGATCAGCGTCAGGTCCACCGGGGGCGATGCATGGATGTTCATGGCCAGCGAGGCCACGCGCCCGAGCCCCAGCCCGACCACGATGCCGATGAGCCCGCCGGTGCCGGTGAGCGTCGCCGCCTCGATGAGGAACTGCTGCATGATGTCGCGGTGCGTGGCGCCCACCGCCTTGCGGATGCCGATCTCGCGCGTGCGCTCGGTGACGCTCATCATCATGACCGCCATCACGCCGATGCCGCCGACCAGCAGCGCGACGCCACTGAGCACGATCATCACGAGGAAGAACACGCCGGTGAGCTTGTTGAACGTGTCCAGGATCTGGTCCTGCGTGAGCAGGTCGAAGGTGTTGCGGTCGGCGGGACGCAGGTGGCGCAGCTCGCGCATGGCGACGATCACGTCCGACTGCGCGGCGGTGAGCGTCACCCCGGCGCGCGGCTTGACGACGATGAACACCATGTTCGTCTTGTCGAGCGTGAACTGGTGGTCCAGCATCTGGTACGGCACGATGGCCACCACCTGCTGGCCCGGCGGCGTGAAGATGTTCGCCGCCGGCTGGTACACGCCGATCACGCGAGCCGGCCGCGCGCCGACGCGCACCCACTTGTCCAGCGGGTCGATGCTGCCGAACAGCTTGCCCGCGACGTCCACGTCGAGCACGACGACGGACGCCCCGGTGAGCTCCTCGGCGTGCGTGAACCAGCGACCGGCGATGAGGTCGCCGCCCTGGATGTCCGTGTAGTGGTTGTCGGCGCCGACGATCGCCTGCGCCTGCGTGCGCGTGCCCTGGTACTCCACGCGCGCGATGGTCTGCCCCCACATGCCGGCGTAGCCGATGTCGGGCAGCGACTGGATGCGCTGCGCCTCGTCCACGCTCAGGTCCGGGCGGTTCTTCACCCACGACGGCAGGTCCTGCGGGTTGAGCGGCGTCTGCGAGAACACCTTCATCACGTAGAACGTCGTGGGCCCGGCGAGCTCGATCGTGTTGACGATCTGTTCCTGGATGCCGCGCACCAGCGACGCCATGGCCATGACGGTGGACACGCCGATCACGACGCCGAGGATCGTGAGTGCGGCGCGCAGCTTGCTCACGCGCAGCGCGTCGAAGGCGAGCGCCATGTTCTCGCCCAGCCCCGTGGTGAGCACGCGCGACAGCCCGGACCGGCGCCGCGGCGCGCCTGCGGTGGCGGGGCCCATCAGTCGGGGCGGAGGGCGAGCACGGGGTCCAGCCGCGCGGCGCGCGCGGCGGGGTACACGCCGAAGACCACACCCACGCCGGCGCCGAGCGCCAGCGCGAGCACCACGGACCACGGCGTCACGCGCGCGGGCAGCGGCGAGACGACGGTCACGAGCTGCGCGAACAGGAAGCCGCCGGCGGTCCCCAGCGCGCCGCCGATCGTCGCCAGGATGATGGACTCGGTGAGGAACTGCCGCCGGATGTCGCGACGCGTGGCGCCCAGCGACTTGCGCACCCCGATCTCGTGCGTCCGCTCGCGCACCGACATCAGCATGATGTTCATGATCACGATGCCGCCGACCAGGATCCCGATGGCCACGACCGCCGGGACGACGGCGAACAGCACCGCGGTGAGCGACTTCCAGAAGGAGACGAAGGCGTCCGAGGTCTCCACCGAGAAGTTGTCCTCCTGTGTCGGCAGCAGGTGGTGCGCGACGCGCATCGCCTCCTCGGCGCGCGCCATGGCCGGCGCGATCTCGGCGGCGGTGCGCATCTTGATCGACACCTGCGCCGTCTGCCGACGGCCGTACAGCGCCTCGAAGGTCGTGATCGGCATGAGCACGAAGCCGTCGAACGACTGGCCGAGCACGCGTCCCTTGGGCGCGATCACGCCGCTGATCGTGAAGCGCCGCCCATGGACCCGCACCTCCTGGCCCACGGGCGGCACGTCGCCGAACAGGTTCTGTGCCACGTCGGCGCCAATGGCCACCACGGGGCGGCGCTCCCGCACGTCGATCTCGCTGATCGGCTGCCCGGCGGTGAAGCGATAGTCCTGCACCGTCTGGTACGGGGGCGTGATCCCGAACACGAGCACGGAGCCGAGGGTCTCGTTGCCCCACTGCACGTCGGAGCGGGGCGTCGGCCAGCCAGAGGTGAGCCCGACGGCCTCGGCGTCGGGCAGCGCGGACTCCACGGCCTCGGCGTCGGCCATCGTGATGCGCGGGCGCCGCGCGGCGCGCTGCAGGTCCTCGTCGGAGATGAGCCCGATCTTGATCGGGTCGCGGCGCACCATGAAGGAGTTGGCGCCGACCATGTTGTCGGCGATGTTCTCCTTTACGTACGCGTTCATGCCCTGGATGATGGCGACGACCGCGACCAGGAAGGCCACGCTGACGATGATGCCCAGCAGCGTGAAGAAGGACCGCAGCTTGTTGGCGCGGATCTGGTGGAGGGCCGTGAGCAGGACGTCGCCGAACCGCATGCAGGAAAGGTAAGTGCCCGCCTACCGCCCTGTCCGCATCCACACCATGATGGCGGCACACCCTTCCTCGGGGCCCCGGGCCTCCGGCGGGGCGCTGCCCGTCAGCAGGCGCGGGTAGACCTCCACGCCCTCGACGTCATCCACCTCGAGCTCCTCGAGCGCCTCGCCC